>DATLIL010001002.1:0-3771 GCA_035539475.1 Polyangiaceae bacterium | reverse complement strand
GGTTACCTGCCGACCAAGAACGTGCTGGTCGAGTGGCGCGCGCGCGACATCGAGCGCGCCGTGGAGCGAGGCAACAGTGCCGCGGAGGCTGACGTTCGCTGGCTGCTCACCGAGCTTCGCAACGCTCGTGCGGCGCTGACCGAGATCATCGCTCTGGCGCACGACGCACAGGATCCCGACGCGATCGCTCAGCGCATCCGCTTCGCCGCCATCCGCGCGCTCGGCGTGTACGAGAGCGCGCCCGCCAGCGCGGGCAGTGACGCAAAGTAAGCTGAGCTCGAAGCTCCTGCGGGTCGCCGGCTACGCGCCCAAGGCGCTCGTCATGGTGCTCGTGTATGCCCTGCCGATCCTCGGCGTCTGGGCGGCCTCGAGCCTCGCCGCCTACCTGAATGGCCCGCGCTGGGCGCCCTTCGTCGCAGGAGCGCTCGCCTTTCCGCTCCTGCCCGTGTCGTGGGAGGCCCTCTCCAAGTACCAGCGCTCGCGCAACCCCAAGGCCAGGCCTCACATCTTGACGCTGGCCGATCGCCTGACGCTCCGCACGCTGGCGGTGAACCTGCTGTTCCTGGGGACGATCTTGACCGTGTACCCGAGCCACCTGTTCGCAGCGCTATCGGCGCGTGGCGACTGGTTCGTGAGCGGTAAGAACGATCCCACGTCTCAGCGCCTGCGCGCGCTGGCTTTTGCCGCCGCCGATCGCTTCGAGTGGCTGTACGAGCTCACGCACACCAATCCGTTCGAGGAGGACGAGCCGCCGCCACCTCCTCCGCCGCCCACGGTGAGCGCGGCGCAACCCAAGCCGGCTCCCACACCCACACCGACGGCGCCCAGCGTCGCCACCGCCAAGCCAACAGTAGAGGAGCAGAAGCCGCCGACTCCACCGCCCGTGAGCGACGTGCCGAGCTGGCCCTTCGAGATCGAGCTGCATCCGGTCGTGCAGACGGTGCCTCCCGCGGCGGAAGCGAGCCCCGCTGCGGTGGGCACTTACCTGCGCGAGCACGTCCCGGACATCGTGCAGCGGGTCAAGGCGGTGCACGACTACGTCGCCGACCGCATTGCTTATGACGTGCCCGCGCTCTCGGCGAGCAGCTTTCCGCCGCAAGATGCGGTCACGGTGCTCGCCTCGCGCAAGGGTGTTTGCGAGGGCTATTCGCGGTTGATGGTGGCCGTCGGCAAGGCCGCTGGTCTCGAGATCGTTCAGGTCGTCGGCTATTCGCGCGACATGGGTGGAGACGTCTCCGGAGCAGGCCACGCCTGGAACGCGGTGCGCATCGCTCAGGCCTGGTACCTGGTCGATGCCACCTGGGACGCGGGCTTCGTCAACTCCGAGGGCTTCACCAAGAAGTACACGACGGACTATTTCCTCTCGCCGCCCGAGGTCTTCGGCACCAATCATTTCCCCGACGAGCCCCGCTGGCAGCTGCGAGCGAGCCCCATCTCGCGCGGCGACTTCATCCGCCAGCCCAACTTGCGGCCAGGATTTTTCGCGCACGGGCTACGGCTGCGCCAGCCCGATCGCTCTCAGGTCAGCGTCACGGACTCGTTCCTCGCCGAGATCGACAACCCTCGCAACATCTCCGTCCGCGCCTATCACGGCTACAAGGGCGGCTACGCCGGCGGCGACTGCCAGGTCGAGGCCGGCCCGATCGCGCGCGTGGTCTGTCCGGTGAGCCCCGGCCAGCACCACGTTCAGCTCTTCGTCGGAAAGGCCGCGCACGAGGTGCACTGGTTCGTCGGGCAGTTCGAGGTCAACCGCCCGCAATGAGTCCGGCTACGTGACTGCTGGCAGCGACGCGACGTAGGCCTCGCTGGCGGGCGTGCGACCGAGCCGAAACTCCCACTGGCAGAACGGGTCACCTTTGGCCGTGCTGCGCATGACGCTGCTCGTGAGCTCGATGCCCACCAGGCTGCCGTACTCTTCGAGATAGTAGCCCTGCAGCTGCACGAAGCCTTCGATCGGGATGATGAACCCACTCAGGCGAGTCACCACACCGTTCGTCGCAGCTCGTCCGCCGACGACGTCGAGCCGTCCCGTGTCATGGTACTGGCCCCACAGTCGCGACGCTCGTCGAAAGAAGCCCGCCAGGTCGCTCATGTCGACGGAGGCAAAGTTGCGGTAGATGCCGGGGCCGAAAGCGGCCTTCTCGCCGCTCGGTGACTCGACCTCTAGCGCGCCGATGTCGCGCTGCGCACTGAACTTGGCGAAGTAGCGCCAGACGTCTCCGTTCACCGTTGCTGGATCGATCGTCTTCACCAGCGCCTCGATCAGGACCCAGTAGTCGCGCTCCGGGTACCAGCCCGAAACCAACACGGGCTCGTCGAAGTATTTCCAGAGCTGCGGCGGCACCAGCGCCCTGCCGCTCGGGTGCTGCTTCAGTGCCGTCACCACGGGAAGCACAGACGTGCCTTTCTGAGAGGGGATCCGATCCACGCGACTCGAGCCTCCGTTTGCTGCCCCGGCGGGCGAGCTAGAATCCTCAACCTATCACCTAGTCGGGGGCCCCGACTCGAGATAGGTTCAGAATTCATGCGGAAGTGTGCGCCAGGTGGTCGCGCGCTAGCGGTGAGCGTCGCTCTCGTCATCGTCTCCGCCTGTGATGGTACCGTCACCGTCGACACTGAAGGAGACGAACGCGACGGAGCGCACAGCGCGTCGGGCGCACCTGCTTTCGCTGGCGCACCCGATTCGGATGGTGCTTACAGCGGGGCAGGCGGTGCGGGCGAGGACGGCGGCGTAGGCGGCTCAGGCGGCTCAGGCCACGACCAGGCAGGCGCGCCCAGCCCGGACGGCGCTTGTGACACGGGGGCCGACTGCCCTGGCACGGCGAACGAGTGCTCCTGGCCCGTTTGCCACGACGGAAGCTGCGCAACCCTGAATGCGCCTCAGGGGACCTTCGTTCACTTCGGCGACGCGGCGTGCTTCTCCGCCGTCTGCGACGGAGCCGGTGAGCTCGTGATCGTGGTCGACACGAACCACCAGCCGCCAGTCACGGACGACTGCGCGCTCCGCGCCTGTTCCGCCACCGGCGAGGTGGTCGTCACCACGGCACCGCTCGGCTCGACCTGCGGCGTCGACGGCGGAAAGTACTGCGACGCGGACGGGAGCTGCGTTGGTTGCCTGTCGGAGGTCGACTGCGACGACGGCGAGATCTGCTCGCAAGGAGGCTGTGATGAGGCCTCGATCTCCTGCAGCGACGGACACATCAACGGCGACGAAACGGACATCGATTGTGGCGGGTCCTGCGGCTCTTGCGGCGTAGGGAAGGACTGCTGGGAGGACTCGGATTGCACCAGCCAGGCCTGTAACTACTACGCTCCCCAGCGCTGCGTCGCGGATCACTGTCTCGATCAGCACAAAGACAGCGACGAGACCGACGTGGATTGCGGCGGAACGGCCTGCGCCCCCTGCATCGGCTTCGCCTACTGCGCCGTCGACGCCGATTGCACGTCGGGAGAATGCCACGACAGCTTCGGCTTCTGCCTGCCGGACCACTGCACCAACCAGGTCATGGACGCAGGCGAAATGGCCGTCGACTGCGGCGACACTGGCTGTTACGGCTGCGCGCTCGGTAGCCCGTGCGCAACCAACGCGGGCTGCCTTTCGCAGGCTTGCGACGCGATCTCGCTGACGTGTATTGCCGACCATTGCGAGGATCATCACCACGACGCGGACGAGTCGGACCTCGACTGCGGGGGGGCGACATGCGCTGGATGCACGGTGGGCAAGAAGTGCGTCTCGGGTTCCGACTGTGCGCCGAGCCTGACCTGCGCGGC
>DATLIL010001001.1:0-8895 GCA_035539475.1 Polyangiaceae bacterium | reverse complement strand
ACGCTCGTGCTCGTGCCCGAGCGTTGGCGCAGGCGCGGGCGCGGGCGCAGGGGCAGCGGGCGGTGCCGGCGCGGGCGCGGGCGCGGCGGCAGGCTCTGCGACGACGGGAAGCGGAGGCTGAGCAGGCAACGGCTTCGCGACGCGGCGGTTGTCGTCGGGCGCACCCGGAAGCGGCCAGGTCTGGCGTCGCGTCATGACCTCCTCGGTCTGACCCGAGGCGGCCCGCGCCGCCGCCTCACCCGGATCGACCTCGGGAAAGCGCGACAGCCGGTACTCGCCGCTGGTGGACGTGGTGGCCTTGGAGGCGACGGTGATCGGCGCAGCCGATCCGTTTTCGGCGCGGCGCAGCGCATCGACCAGCCCGCCCTCGGGCAGCTCGAGTGAAGCCGAGGGCAGCCCGCGAGTGTCAGGCATGCGACGTTCGAAATCTTCGAGCACGGCGCGCGTGATCGCTTCCAGGGATTCGTAGATGCCCTCGCCAGTCGGCGCGGTGGTGGCGAACGACGGAGCGCGGTGCTGATTGAGCTGGCGTTCGAGCTCGTCGATCGGAGCGACGTCGAAGAGATCGCGCTTGTTGTACTGGATGATGTGCGGGACTTCGCCGAGCTCGCGACCGTGCGCGCGCAGATTCTCGACGAGGTTCTCCAGGCTCTCCTGGTTCGCGTCGGCGCGAGCACGCTGCGAATCGAACACCAGCACGACGCCGTCCGAGCCGGTCAGCACGAGCTTGCGCGTGGCGTTGTAATAGACCTGCCCCGGGACGGTGAAGAGCTGCAGTCGCACGCTCATGCCGCGCACGCTCGGCACGCGGATCGGCAGGAAGTCGAAGTACAGCGTGCGGTCGACCGGCGTCGCCAGGCTCACCAGCTTGCCGCGATGCTCGGGCTTGGCCGTCGCGTGGATGTACTGCAGGCTGGTCGTCTTCCCGCCCAGGCCCGGCCCGTAGTACACGACCTTGAAGACGAGCTCCCGGGCGAGCGGGTTAACGACGGGCATGACCGACGCTCAGGATAGCTAGGCGGGAGTGGGATGATCAACCAAGCGCATCAGCGGAGCCCGAGCTCCTCTTCGGCGCGGACCTCCATCCAGACGCGCGAGCGGTTGGCCAAGGCGATCGAGCCGAAACTGGCCAGGACGCCAAGCACGGCTCCGGCTACGACCAAGCGGCCGAGCCACGCGCTGGGGCGTTCCCTGGAGAACAGGACGCCAAACGCACCACCGGCTAGCAGGCCGCCAAGGTGCGCGGCGAGGTTGGCCCCCAAGGCCAGGCTGAGCAGGACGGCGAAGGCCAACACTCGGAAAATGGTCCAGCGCAGGTCGGGCCGGCGTCGCACGATGGCGTCGCCCACCTCCACGCCCATGAGCCCGAAGATCGCCCCACTCGCTCCGGCGGTCGGCACGAACGGCGGATACCACCAGGTGCTGGCGACGAAGCCGAGGACCCCCGTCGTGACGAAGATCAGCGCGAAGCGCGCCGAACCGAGCGACACCTCGACCTGACGCCCGAGATACACCAGCGCGCCGGCGTTGAAGACGATGTGCCAGACGTTGAAGTGCACGAACACCGCCGAGAGCAGCCGCCAGGGCTCCTCCTCGACGAGACCGCCGATCAGGAGCCCAAAGCGCAACAGGGTCGACAGGCGCTGTCCGTCGCCGAATCCGAGCCGGGGAGGCCAACCATCGATGGCCACGCAGGCGGCAAAGACGAGGACGCAGAGCCCCCAGAAGAGCTTGGTGACGGGGAACTCACGCCCGAGCACCTCGTCCCAGAGCGAGGTCACGGCCCCGAGCCAGGGGCCGGGCATGCGCCGCCCACAACGGAAGCAACGCGCCTCGTCGGCTGAATTCAGGCTCTGACAGTGAGGGCAGACGCGAGATCCAGCCATAGCCACCGGGGTTCTAGCCGAGATCGTAAGGTCTGGGGGGCCCGGCGCGTTGAACCGGTGTGCAGGCCGTAGCGCTCCTCTGCCCTTCCCTCCTTCCCCCGGCTGTACCGGGGCGCCCCGTGCTCCGGCTGGTCGGCGCGGGGCCGAGCTCGTGTAGAGTCGCCCGCGTGGAAGGCCCGTCCCCGGCCGAGCTCGAGGAGGAGCGCGAGCTCTGCGAGCGCGCTCGGGCTGGTGACCGCGAAGCGCTCGGCGTCTTGCTGCGGCGGTATGGGCCGAGACTGTACCGCAGCGCGCTGCTGCCCAGGCTCGGCAGCGCCGCGGCAGCCGAGGAAGCCCTCTCGACGGTCTACCTCCGGGTCGTCGAGCGCATTGCGCAGTTTACCTGGCAGAACGTCGGCTTCTACCCCTGGCTGCGCATGGTCGCGCTGCGCATCGCGCTCGATCAGCTGCGCTCGCGCAAACGTGAGGTCCTGTTCGACGCCGCCGACATCGAACGCGAGATCGACACTTCCGAGCGCGAGGCGCGCGACGGCCAGATCGTGCACCTCGAGCGCCGCAGCGTCGCGCGCGGCCGCGTGGGCGACCTGCTCGGGCGCATCAATCCGCGCTACGCTCAAGCCATCCGCCTGCGCGTGCTGGAGGAACGCCCGCGCGAGGAGGCGGCGCAGGAGCTCGGCGTGAGCGTGGCCACCTTCGACGTCGTTCTACACCGCGCGCTGGCCGCCCTCAAAAAGGCGATGGCCCTCTACGCGGAGGAGTCATGAGCGTGCCCCCGGAAGAGCAAGAAGAGCTGCTGTCGCCCGAGCTCGAACGCGAGCTCGAGCTCGCGCTGCACGCGGCCTGGCACCCTGCGGAGATCGAGCCCGCGCGCCACGAGCAGTTGCTCGAGCTCGCTCTGGAGGATCCGCTCGCCCCGCCCACGGCGGAGGAAATCGTGGAGAGTGAGCGGCTGCGGCAAGCGCTCGAGGGCGATGGGGCTCACCAGCACCTCGACCTGGCGCGTGCGCTGCAGGCAGCGACACGACCGACACCGCCGCTCCGGACCGTGCCGGTGCCCGAAGCTAGTCCGCGCGTGATCTACGTTGCGTTCGGCGCGGCCACGGCTCTGCTGGCGGCTGCGGCCGCCCTCGCACTGGTGATCGGCTCGCTCTCGAGCAGCGACGAGGCCCCGCTGAGCGCCCAGGCACCGCTCGCGCCAGCCGCGCTCTCGACCTCGCGCTCGAGTGCAGCGCTGTTCCAGGAGCCCTTCACCCTGGAGGGTACGACGGCGCGCATGGATCGCATCGCCAACGAGCGTGAGCGCGAGCTTCGTCAGAATCGCTACCTGGCCTGGGGGGTACGCTGATGTGGGTCCTGCGCCGCATCCTTCCGCTAGCGTTCGTCCTCGCGCTGGGCGCTTGCAAGCGCGCTGAACCGGAGCCGGCGCCGCGCCCCTGCGTGGAGCCCGACGCTGGAGCCGCCGTGGATCCCGCACTGCTGGGCTTCCTGAGCGCGGCTCGTTCGGCACACCACAAGGCGGATCTGCTCGAGCAGAACGCCGACCTCGCCGGCGCGGGGCGTGCGCTCGAAGAGCTGCTGACGGGGGCGAAGCCCGCCGGGAAGCACCTCGAAGTGAACGAGGTGCTGTCCGACACACATGCGCGCCTAGCTGACCTCTACAGCCGCCAGGGGCAAATGGCGCAGGCCGAGCGCTCGATCGCGGCGGGTCTCGAGCTGGCACAAGAACCTACCTATTTTCGAGGTCATCTCTACGAAGTGCGTGGCCTTATGGAAGAGCGACACGCAGAGGCGCTCGGCAAGGCCGGCAAGACGGGCGACGCCAAACAGGCCCGTGAACGTGCCCTTTCAGCCTTCGAGGAGGCGATGCGTATCCAGAAACAGGTGATCGAAGGAGCCGCGCCCGGCCGACCGTAAAACGGCCTAGCGTGACGGTCGTTGGGCCGGGACTCCCCGGGCAGCCGCCCTTGGTACTAAACTGCCGAGGGGACGAGACGAGAGTGGCTTCCCACGACAACAGCCGGCGTCCGAGGCCGGTCGAGGGCATCGACCTGCGCGGACTTCCCCTGACCACGCAAGAAGCCTTTGTCTTGTCGCGTATCGACGGGACGCTGAGCGAAAGCGATCTCGTGTTGCTCACCGGGCTCGACGCCGACGAAGTCCGGCGCTCGCTGGAACGACTGGCCGAGCTCGGCGCGCTGTCGTTCGGTGAGGCTATCCCGTTCCGGCCCTCGCAGGTTCCGCGCCGTCCATCGGGAACGATCAAGCTCGGTCCGATCGTCGAGATGATGCGCAGCGAGCCCGAGGCCGTTCACGCCGCGGCCGCGCTTTACGACCCCGCGGAGCTCGACGAGCCCGTCGACCTCGATTTGCAGCGCAAGCGCCGCATCCTGGACACCTTCTACGCTCTCGATACGCTGAACCACTACGAGCTGCTGGGCGTCGCGCGCGAGGCCGACAAGAAGGCCATCAAGGCCGCCTACTACGACCTCGTCAACGTCTTTCACCCCGATCGCTACTACGGCAAGAACGTCGGCAACTTCAAGACCAAGCTCGAGCGCGTGTTCGCGCGCATGACGGAAGCCCATGACGTCTTGACGCGCGGCCAGGCGCGCACCGAATACGATCAGTACCTGGCCTCGCAGGAGCGCACGCGTGAGCTCAGCCGCAGCCTGACCGACGCGAAGAGCTCCGCTCAAGAGGTCGAGCGCATCGAACGCGAGATCGCCGAGCAGGCGCGCGCCGCCGAGCGAGCCCAGCACCTGCCCCACCTGCCCAAGGACGTGCCCATCTCGGACTCGTCGGGCCGGATGCCCGTGGCGCGCCCGGTGTCTTCCGTACCTCCGGCAACGCCGAGCTCGCCGCCGCAGCCCATGGATCCCGAGGCCCGGCGCCGCGCGCTGGCGCGCAAGCTCGGAGTCTCGGTGCCGCCTGCCGCCCCTCGTTCGGCGCCAACGAGCTCGAAACCGGCCGCCGCCCGCGAGGCCGCCGTCGACGATCTGATGCAGCGCTACAAGCACCGCGTCAGCGAGCTCAAGCGCCGGCAGATCGAACGTTACGTGCACGCCGCCGAGACCGCGCTGGCTGCCAAGGACTTGGTCTCGGCATCCAATGCGCTGAAGATCGCCTCCACGCTCGCCCCGGACGACACTACCCTGGCGGGCCGTTTCCACGAAGTTCAGTCGCAAGCCGCCGCGACCCTGGCCTCGAACTACATGGAACAGGCCCAGTACGAGGAGCGCGAGGGCCGCTTCGCCGACGCGGCCCGTTCTTACGAACGGGTGGCTCGAGGCAAGCCCGGCGGCAGGATCTTCGAGCGTGTCGCCTTCTGTCTCCTTACCGCCAAGGGCGACCTGAAGCTGGCGGCCGACTGGGCCAAGAAGGCCGTCGCCTCGCTGCCCGAGGACGCCGCCATGCGCGTGACTTTGGCCAGAATCTACCTGGAAAGCGGCATGCGACAGAGCGCGCTTTCCGAGTTCGAGCGCGCCGCGACGCTGGCGCCCAAGGATGATACCATCAAAGACTGGCTAAGAAGGGCCAAGCGCAGCGATGCGTGAAGCTCGAGAGCGTTGAGTAAAGGAAGCAATGGAGCGCGTCATCGGCATCGACCTCGGCACGACGAACTCGTGCGTAGCCATCCTCGAGGGGGACACGCCCGTAGTGATACCGAACCGGGGTGGATACAAGACCACCCCCAGCGTCGTCGCGGTCACTGAAGCGGGCAAGCGCCTGGTGGGCCACATCGCCAAGCGTCAGGCCATCACCAACGCCGAAAATACGGTCTACGCGGCCAAGCGTCTGATCGGCCGCAAGTGGAACTCGCCGCAGGTCAAGAACGCGATCATGACCTCGAGCTATACGATCGTGGAAGGTCCCCACAACGACGTACGCATCAAGCTGCGGGACAAGACCTACTCGGTACCCGAAATCAGCTCGATGGTGCTGCAGGAGATGAAGATCATCGCCGAGGACTACCTCGGCGAACCGGTGAAGAAGGCGGTGATCACCGTGCCCGCCTACTTCAACGACAATCAGCGCCAGGCCACCAAGGACGCTGGACAGATCGCCGGCCTCGAGGTCATCCGCATCATCAACGAGCCCACGGCCGCCTCGCTGGCCTACGGCTACGGCAAGGACATCGACAAGACCGTCGCGGTCTACGACCTCGGCGGTGGCACGTTCGACGTCAGCATCATGGAAATCGGCGCGCACGGCGTGTTCAAGGTGATCAGCACGACCGGTGACACGTTCCTCGGTGGCGAGGACTTCGACGCGCGCATCATCGACTGGCTGATCTCGAGCTTTCAGCAGGAGCACTCGATCGATCTGCGCCAGGATCGCATGGCGCTGCAGCGGCTGCGCGACGCGGCCGAGAAGGCCAAGTGCGAGCTGTCGTCGTCGCAGGAAACCGAGATCAACCTGCCCTTCATCATCTCCACCGGCCGCAACGAGGCCCTGCACCTGCAGCGCACGCTGACGCGAGAGGCGCTGGAAAAGCTGAGCTCGGACCTGGTCGAGCGCACGGTGGACATCTGTCGCCAGGCGATCCAGGACGCCAAGCTGAGCGTCGACGAGATCGAGGACGTCATCCTGGTGGGCGGCATGACGCGCATGCCGGTGGTGCAGCGCGCCGTGGCCGAGTTCTTCCAGCGCGAGCCCAACAAGAGCGTTCATCCCGACGAGGTCGTCGCCATCGGCGCCGCCATCCAGGGCGCGGCCCTGGTCCAGGATCGCCACGACGTGATCCTGCTGGACGTGACGCCGCACGCGCTCGGCATCATGACCTTCGGCAGCAATTTCGAGGAGCTGATCCCGCAGAACACGACCGTTCCGACCAGCAGAACCAAGATTTTTACTACCAGCCGCGACGATCAGACGGCGGTGAAGATCCTGGTCATGCAGGGCGAGAGCAAGCGCGCCGACGAGAACGAGCTGCTCGGTGAGTTCATCCTGACTGGCCTGCGCCGCGCGGCCAAGGGCGTGATCGAGATCGAGGTCGCCTTCGAGATCAACACCGACGGTATCGTCAGCGTCAGCGCCAAGGACCTCGAGAACGGCCAGGCACAATCGATCCAGGTCACGGCCACCAGCGGACTCACCGCGGACGAGATCAAGAACATGATGGCCAACGCCGAGGGCTACATGGTCGAGCGGCGCACGGACGAGGAGTTCGAGAAGAGCAAGCAGGAGGCAGAAACGCTGATGTCCGACATCGAGCGCCTCTTCCCCGAGATCGAGCGCGTGGTCGGCTCTGCGGACTTCGGCCGTGACGCCATCGCCAAGGCTCGCTCCACCGTGGAGCGCACCAGGAGCGCGATCACGGCCAAGGATACCGAGCTCGTCAAGCAGCAGGTGGAACAGCTCGGCAGGACGCTCAGAATGTTCAAAGGAGTCGTTTCGCGCGGCTGACGCGCGAGAGCATCATGGCTCAAGAGGGCCGCGGCAAGCGCTCACCTTCCCCGGACTCGATGTTCGAGATCGACGAACTCGACACGAACTGGGACGCGAACGAGCCATCGGGCGTCGAGCTGATGCGCGAGCCGAGCCTCATGCCCGAGCCGGGCTCGGAGGTGCAGGCGGCGAGCCAGCCGCCGACGATCGAGGGAGCTTCTCGCGAAGAGCCGCTGTCGGAAATCGGCCTGGAGGAAGGGCTGCCCCTCATCCTGCCCGACTCCGTAGAGCAAGTTGCGGCTCCGCCGCCCTGGAGGCCAGAGCCCGTACGCGCCGTCCGGCGCACCGGACCGGTCGATCCCCTGCGACGCACCGGACCGGTCCATCCCGTCCGCAACGCCGCGCAGACCAATCCGCGAGTGACGGAGTCCGGGGCCGAGGACCAGGACCAATCCGGACGCACCACCTCGCCCGGCGATCCGCTGCTGATCGAGGTGCGCGATCGTTATGCCATGGGCGACTACAGCGGCGCGCTGATCATCGCCGAGGGCATCTTGGCGAACGACCCCCAGAATGCCCAGGCCAGGCGTTACGCCGACAACTGCCGCCAGGTGCTCGAGCAGATGTACTGCGCCAAGCTCGGCCCGCTGAATCAGCGCCCCGAGGTCGGTGTCTCTGCCGACCAGTTGCGCTGGCTCTCGCTCGATCATCGCGCGGGTTTCTTGCTCTCGCTGATCGACGGCAGCTCCACGGTCGAAGAGCTGCTCGACATCTCCGGCATGCCGCGCTTCGAGGCGCTGCGCACGCTGTGTGACCTGCTCGAGCAGAACGTGATCACGCTCGCGAGGTGAAGCGGTGAGGATCGGACGGTCGTGGGGCGAGGCGCTGCTGGGCCTTTCCTGTCTGCTCCTGGCCGCGCAGGCGGCACCCTGGCTCGCACAGAGCGCCGCAGCCGACACGACGGCCGCGACCCCGCCCGCACCGGCCGAGAGCCCCGACGCCCCGGGCTCTGCGCGGCCAGCAGGAGCGCCGCGCGTCGCCTCTTACGTGCTCCAGGCCAAGCTCGACGCCGAGACCCACGTGGTCAGCGCCAGCGGCACGATCGTCTGGAACAACCCCTCGACGCTGCCAGCTCGCGAGCTCTACCTGCACCTCTACCTGAACGCGTTCAAGAACGAGAGCAGTGTGTTCCTGCGCTCGCCCTTCGGCGCCGGGCGCAGCGGCGAGCGCGCACGGGTGTTCGGTTACGTCGACATCGAGAAGCTCAGCGCGCGTGAGCTCGGCGGCGCCTCGCTCTGGCCGCCCAAAGCCGCGCATACACCGGACGATCTGGACGACGAGACCAGCGTGAGAGTGGATCTACCGGGCGAGGTCCCGCCCGGCCAGACGCTGACGCTCGACATCCAGTTCAAGGCGCAGCTTCCCGAGATCGTCGAGCGCACCGGCTACGCCGGGAGCTATCACTTCGTGGCGCAGTGGTTCCCCAAGCTCGCCAAGCGCGAGCCGGACGGACGCTGGATACACTTCCCGTTTCACGCGCAGAGCGAGTTTTATGCCGATTTCGGCGACTACGACGTCAGCTTGGATGTACCCGCGGAGATGGTCGTGGGCGCCACCGGCG
>DATLIL010001000.1:0-5445 GCA_035539475.1 Polyangiaceae bacterium | reverse complement strand
GTCGTAGGCCGAGCGCCCCCCACAGCTCGCCAGGAGCAGCGCGGGTGCCCAACACAATGCTGCCTTCAACATGCTCGCCAGCGCCGTGACCCTACCCGGAAATGACGCTCGCAGTCTGTAGTCAACAATTCCAGTTATTGTCGTTTTCGGCAGAGAAACGCACGCGACACAGGCGCTCGGTCGGCGTCACTTGAGCTCGAGCTCGATGACGTTCGACTGGGCTGGGCCGTTTCGCCGCTTCGACGGATATTCCAGGTTCGTCCAATCGCCCTCGTCGTCGAAGAGCGCGCGCACCTTCAGTGATGCCGCGCCGGCCGCGAGCGTCAGCCTTTGCTCGCAACCCTCGGCGTCGGCGAACTCGGACTTTTGCGGCGGCAGAACGCAGACGTCCTTGCCGTCGCGCGTCCGGTAGAGCAAAAAAGGCACCTTCTCGCTCGCACCACCGGCGAGCGTGTGCACCTCACCGGGGAAGTAGCCGTACTTCAGCGTGTGCGGCCCGCTGCTAGTCTCCACGTCGGGCTCGAACTCGAGCTGCTGCCCGAACAGCCAGTTCCGGTTGGGTACCGGCACATCGAGAGGCTCGCTCGTCGTGTTCGTCAGCGTGAGGGTGAAGGTCACCTTCTTTCCCGACGCCAGGCGGCGAACGTTGGCCGCCAGGGTGAGCGCCAGCGCCCCTGCCGGCGCGACTTCGGGGCCCGGTGGCATTCCACCGGCCACGGGTTGCGCTCCTGCGTCGGGTGCAGTCGCGTCCGTCGCCGGTGCAGCCGCATCCACCGGGGGACCAGCGTCGCCGGCGCTCGTTTCTACCGGCGTCGCCACCGGCACCGCCTCGGCCGGCGGAGCCTGTGCTTGCGACTGCGCCTTGTCCGCCCCGCAGGCCAGCGCGAGGCCGCCGAACATCAGTGCCCACTCCCGAGCACGAACCCGTTTACCCGTCCGCATCGATCCCAGCATAGCGCGCGCGGAGCGTTGAGGCTGGCGATTTTCCCGGTTAGCTTGGCGCGGATGCCAAGCAAGAAATCTAAGCCGAAAAGCTCGGCGAAGCCCAAGGGCGTGCTCCCCGACTTGACCCGTGCGCCGAGCGGTCCGCAGCTCTCGAGCGACGCGTTCTTCGGCGACAGTGCGGGCAACATCTGGGTGCACTCGCACTCGTCCGGCGACAGCTACACGTACCGGATGCCGAACACGGTGGAGGTGCTCGAGGTGGCGCACGGAGACGTGTGGTCCGGCTTCGCATCGCCGAACGGCGCCACTTATCTGGCGTCCAGCACGAAGTGGCCTCTGTGGCGCTTCTTCGAAGGCAAGTTCGAGGTCCTGCCTCTCATCACCGACACGTCCGCCGCGGTTCTTCATGGCATCGGCGGAAAGGACCCGGATGCGGACCGCCTCGCGCTCGTCACGTGCCCGGACCACCGCCGCGGGGCCAAGTGTGAGCTCTCGTATGGCGCACCGAGCGCGATGAAGAAGGTTGCGCTCGGCGTGGTCGGCACGCCCGCCGGCGTCACGTTCGGCGACGGCGAGGACGAGATCTGGGTAGGCCTCCAGGCCTTCAACTCCAAGTCGCAGCCCGCGCTGCTCCGTGTTTCTGGCGGTCGCGTCGAGCACGTCTCCCTGCCCTCGAAAGCGGGCAAATCAGCGGATGTTTGCGGTCTCGCCCGCACGGCGCAGGGTGACCTGCTGGTCATGCTCGGGGATCGCGTCAAGGAGGACGCGCCGGCAAAACCCTGGCTCCGTCGGCGTAACGGCCGATGGGAGGAGCTGCCCGTGAAAGGGAAGCTCGTGGGCTGGCTCGGTCGCTTCGACTGCCTGGCCCACCGTGGGAAGGTGTACATCCCGAGCGAGCGTGGGGTGTTCTCCTACGACGGCAAAGCGCTGCAGAAGGAGAGCAAGTTCAACGCCATCTCGCTCTGGCCGTGCGGGGAGCACATCGTTGCCCGCGGCTGGCGTGACGGAGTCTCCGCGCACGAGATCCTGCGCGACGGAGTGTGGCAGCCCTTCTCCGTGCCGGAGCCGGACGTCGTGTTCGGCGGCTTCGGCAAGGTCGTCTACCTCACCAAGCGAAACAAGCTGCCGCTGAGGCGCGTGCGGCTGCCGCTTCCGAAGCCGCGTTCCGCGCCGATCCGCCCGTCCAAGGGCATCGAGTACGCGACGTTCTTGCAAGAACTTTCGAAGCGCAAGGGAGCGAAGAAGCGCAGTCGCGCCATCGACCTTGCGGCGCGCGTTGCCGGCGACATCGGTCACGCCATCTCGCCCGAGCTCGAGCAGTACCTCGCCGTCGTTAGCAGCCACCGGCTCGGCGAAAGCGGCCTGTGGTTCCACCTGGATCCGGAAGGGGACGGCTTCATCGATACCAGCGGCAGCCCTGAGCGTTTCGTCGATACGACGTTTCAATACGGCGAAAACGCGCAGGTGCTGTTGACCGATACGCTCTCGATCGGTCAGGACGGCAGCGGCAACGCCTACTGCGTCGAGCTCGCGCCGAAGAGCTCGCGCGTGTACTTCTTCGACCACGACACGAACATGCTGGAGCCCCTGGCGGACTCACTGTCCACGTTCGCCGAGCTGAACGACATCTTCCAGAGCTGGAGCGACCTCGAGGAAGCCGAAGGCGTGGACATCGAGGACTACGACGCCAAGTCGCCGGCCTTTCAGGCCATCCGTGCTCGCGCCAAGGCGCTTGCGGGGCGGGTTCACGCCTGTGGCGACTACACCGACACGCTGGACGTGCTCGCCGGCAAGAAGCTTCGCCTCCGGGAGCGCGACACCACCCTGAAGCTCAGCGAGGCGCGTCACTGGCTCTCGCTCACGTTCTTGATCGAGAGAGCCTCGCGTAGTCGAGCCGTCAAGGCTGGCGGAAAGGTCCGCGGGCTCGAGGTCCCGGGCACGGCTTCGACGACGATCTACTGGCTCCTTCACCACTTCCTGCTGGGGAACGAAGCGGAGCTCGGCGAGCTGATCAAGAAACAGAACGGGTCGAAAGTCTCGGCGAGCGTGAAGAAGACGATCGAGCTCGTGCAAGCGGCCAGCGGCAAGCAAAAGGCGAAATCCAAGCTCGCCTGGTTTGCGGGGCTGCGAGGCGCCGTCGAGCCCTAGCGCTCCGCCCGCTGCCGGTGAATGGTGAGTTTTGCTGCGCGGATATCCTTTGGCACCCAGACGACGCGAGCGGTGAGCGTGTACTTACCGCCCGCGCCTGCCACGAGCGAGCACCGCAGCGGAAGGCCGGAGCTGGCGACGTCGTCCGAGCCACTCGAGACGGTGGTGGCCCTGTCGTCGTAGGCGCCGCAGGTCGTGGTGCCGACAGCGCTGCCGTCGCGCGTGAGGTCGACCGTGAGCGCGGAGTCTTTGAGCTCGTCGTGTACGGCGTTGGTTCGACTGCGCGAGCTGTTCGGGTAGCTGCTCGCGGTGCCGACGGTCACGTCGAGGCGAAAGCTCAGGGTGTCGCCAGCTGCGAGATCGACGCCAAGGGCGGGCGCCTCCCCGCGCAGGTCGATCACGCCGACTCGCTTGCCCCTCGGCCACAGCGCGTACGCCGCGAGGCTAGCGATGCCCGCCAGGAAGATCCCCATGATCACCAGGATGAGGACCGTGGGGTTCTGGGGCTTCGAGGCGGGCTCCGGGCTGACCACCCGAAGAGGATAGCGACGACTTCCTTCTGCGCCAAAATCCCAGCGCGACGCCGCCGAGGAGCCAGCAAACGAGCGCACCCGCGGATCGAGGTAGGGCCGGAGTCAGCGAGCAGCCGGAGGCGCCGGTCGCTTGCGTGGCGTCGTCCTGGGGCTCGGTTTCCGGCACGTCGTCGAGCTCGAGCAGGAAGGCCACCAGATCTGTCCGCTCCTCGCTGCTGAGATCGCTCACCGTGCCCATCTGGTCGCCCGTGATCTCGAACACCTCTTCGAGCGTCGCGGCCCTGCCGTCGTGCAGGTACGGCGCGCTCTGCCAGAGCCCCTTGAGGCTCGGCGTGTCGAAGCCGGTCAGCTCTTCTCCCAGCCGGTGTCCCGACGTCGGCAGCGCCGTGCCGACGTCGAACAGCTGCCCGCCTTCGCTGTTCGTGTAGGCGGGCGCCGCGTGACATTGCGGGCAGCCAGCGCGCTCGAAGACCCCGCGACCGCGCCGTGCCGCAGCGGTGAAGCTACCGTCGGGATTGCGAAACGGGCTGCGCGGTGCCTGATCGAGCGACAGCACGTAGCTGGCGAGCGCATCGAGCTCGGCGCTGGTGCCCGCCGCCGGTGTACCGAGCGGGTCCTGGTGCGCGAGCCAGGCCTCTTCGCTCATGAAGCCAGTGCCGCCGAGGCTCTCGCGGACGTCGCGCTCGAAATCCTGCGGCTCGTCGAAGTTGGCCGTCCAGTGGATGCGCCCCTGACCCGGCGCGCCGAAGCCGAGCAGGGACTTGGTGTTGCGCAGGCCCTCGCCACGATCGCTGAAATCCCACACGCGCCCGTCGCTCAGGCCGGCGAAGTGACACGTGGCACAGCTCATGTAGCCGATCTCGCTCATGCGCGTGTCGGCGGCGTCGTAGAAGATCTGCTTGCCGAGCAGGAGCTCCGCCGGGAGCGGCTCGCTCGCCACGCTCGCGATCTGCGCCAGCGGGGGCGGAGCCTGGTGGTCGCGCGACGCGAGCGAGGCGTTCAGGTCGTAGGCGAAGAGCTCGCGCGTGAGGGTGCTGTTCACGAACAGGTGACCGTCGTCGCTGAAGGCCAGCCCGTCGGGCGCCTTGCCGACGTCCTTGATGCCGCTCAGGTTCTGGACCTGGTAGGCGTCGAAGATGCCGACCCAGTTGCTGCCTTGAAGCAGCACGTAGGCTAGATCTCCGACCGGCGAGAAGGCCACCGCAGCCGGCAGCGAACGATTGTCGACGTCGGCTCGGGCGTCGAGGCGCTCCGTCTCGCTCGCCAGGTCGATCGCGCACACGATGGCGCGCACGAAGTTGTCCGGATTCATCGGCAGGCCGTCGCGCTGCGGTCCGCGCTCGACGTCGTCCTTCTTGGCCGTGACCCAGGCTTGTGTGCCGTCCGGCGAAATCACCACGGCCGAGACGAAGTTCGGCACGCCCCGTCCCGCCGACTCGCTGTCCGGGCCCGGATCCAGCGCGAGCTCGATCGTATTCGTCAGCGAGAACGTGTCGGGCGCTACCACCCAGACCTCGCCGTGAGTTTGCGGTGACACGAAGCGCGTGACGAAGATGCGTCCGTCCGTGGCTACCGCCACGCCGGCGGGAGTGGGGCCGAGCTCCAGGCGGCGCTCCTGCTCGAAGGTCGCGGCGTCGAGCTCGACGAGCTCGCCCGTGGCGAACAGCGAGACATAGGCCTTTCCGTTGGGCCCGAACGCGAGCGAATGGGGCTGCGAGGCGTAGGGCAGGGCGATCCGTGCCGTCGTCGGGATCCAGGACCACGATTGCGTCGGCGCGCTGGCTCAGGCGCCGAGCGGAGCGCTGTGGGTGACCCTGCA
>DATLIL010000999.1:0-30256 GCA_035539475.1 Polyangiaceae bacterium | reverse complement strand
ACAGCGGCCGGCGGCGAGGCCGTTGTGTGATCCGAACACGCACCAAGCACCAAACCCAGAAGGCACCAACACTGAATGCGCAAGCGGGCGCAGTCTACGATCGTTCGAACTCGCTGACGAGAACGTCGAAAGCATGGACGGAAACCCATGGTAACCTGGCGGCCGCATGGACGACGACACGCTGGGGAGCCTGGAAACCGCGCTCGGTGCGACTCCCGAAAATACCAAGCTCCTACACGTCGTGGTGGAAGGCCTGCTGGCGCGCGGCAAGAGCGAGCAGGCCAGGGCGCACCTGGCTCGCTGCACGACGCTGCGCGAGAGCTCGGTCGATACGCGCGCGATCGCCGCGCGAGTGCTGTGTCAGACCGGAGAGCTCGATCAGGCGCTCGAGCTCTGTCACGGCGACGCCCCCGAGACGCTGATCGTCAAGGCGGACGTGCTGCACCGTCTCGGCCGCGACTCGGAGGCGATCGCCGCCTATCGCTCGGCGGTGGAGGGCAACTCCACGCTCGAGAACCCGGAGCTCCTGGCGCGCATCCAGGCTCGCACCCCGAAAGCCGCACAGCGCGCAGGGGCGGCGCTGAAGGTCGTGGCCAACGACGACACCGCAGCGCTCGAGGCGACGCGGTGGCTCCAGCCCGAGCGCGATCGCGTCACCTTCGCCGACGTGGGCGGCCTCGAGCAGGTGAAGGAGCAGATCAGAAAGCGCATCATCCTGCCGTTCAGCAAGCCGTCGCTGTTCCAGCGCTTCAAGAAGCGCGTTGGTGGCGGGATTCTGCTCTACGGTCCGCCGGGTTGCGGCAAGACACTGCTGGCACGCAGCACGGCCGGCGAGTGCAACGCAGCCTTCTTCAACATCGCCATCTCCGACGTGCTGGACATGTACATCGGCGAGTCCGAGCGCAAGCTGAACGCGTTGTTCGAAAAGGCGCGCTCTTCGGCGCCGGCCGTGATGTTTTTCGACGAGCTGGAAGCCCTCGCAGGCAAGCGCCAGTACTCGCGTGAAGCGACCTCCGCCAAGCTGGTCAGTCAGTTCTTGTCGGAGATGGACGGCTTCACGCAGAACAACCACGGCGTCTTGATCGTCGGCGCCACGAACGTGCCCTGGGCGGTCGATCCTGCGTTCCGCCGTCCCGGTCGCTTCGACCGCGTGCTGTTCGTGCCGCCTCCCGACCAGGTCGCGCGTCAGTCGATCCTGGAACGCCTGGTCAGCGCCCGACCGCACGAGGAGTGTGACCTCTCGGCCATCGCCAAGCGCACCTCGGGCTTTTCGGGTGCCGATCTCGAGCACGTGGTGGAGCTCGCCACCGACGAGGCCATCGACGCATCGCTGTCCGACGGCCGCGAGGTGCCGATCCGGCAAGAGCACCTGCTGCGCGCTCTCGAGCAGGCGCGCGCAACGACGCTGGAGTGGCTGACCACGGCGCGCAACTACGCGCGCTACGCCAACGAGGGTGGTCAATACGACGAGGTCCTCGATTTCCTCAAGAAGCACGGGAAAGGCGCATGAGCTACCGCATCGTCGACGAACCCGGTCGTTCAGCGCTCGAGCAAGCCATCGTGGACCCGAAGTGGCCGTTCTTCGCCTCCATGTTCGCAGGAGCCTGGCTCGCTTTTCCGTGGTTCGTGATCAACGCTTTCGCGCTCGGCGGTGCCCGCCGCTACGGCGATCTCCTGATTTCAGGCCTGCTGCTGGCGGTGAACGCCGCGCTGATCGTCGGGACCTCCGCGCTGCTGTCTCGCATGGTGCTGACCGAGCAGAGCTACCCCTACGTGCTGCTGGTGCCCGTCGCGGTTCGGCTCGTCGCCTTCTACGTGCTCTACCTGCGTCAGGCCAAGACCTTCGAGCTCTTCGAGTACTTCGGAGGCACACCGCGCAACGGTCTGCTGCTGGTCATCGCCGGTTCGTTCCTGCGCGGCCGCGTCCTCGGTGAGCTGCCGCCCGTCTTTCAGCTGCTCCTCGCCTAGCCATGGACGAAACCCTCGCCCTCACCTTGGCCGCTGCGCAACTCGAGCGCGGACAGTCGGCGGCAGCCATCGAAACCTTGCGCAAGGCGCTGACGCAGAACCCCGAGCTGGCTTCGGCGCACGCCCTGCTGGCCCAGGCGTTGATCAACCAGAAGCGACTGCAGGCCGCGCAGTACGAGGCGCAGCAGGCGCTGGCGCTGGCGCCCGAGCTCGCGCTTTCGCACCGCGTGATGGCCGCCGTGTTCGTGGCGACTCGTCGGCTGGACAAAGCCAAGGAGCACTGCCAGACGGCGATCTCACTCGAGCCCGAGAGCAGCGACCCCCAGCGCCAGCTCGCGGCGATCTGCCTGCTGCTCGACCAGAACGCCGAAGCCACCGCAGCGGCGCAGAAAGCCTGTGAGCTCGACCCCGACGACGTAGACGCGCTGGCGATGCTCGGCGACTGCCACCTCGATGCCGGGCGGCTCGGCGATGCGCGACGCTGCGCCGAGGAGGCGCTGTCGCAGGCGCCGGACAACGCCGACGCACTGATCCTGATGGGCCGCTTGCTCGCCGCTGAAGGCGACCTCTCGGGCGCCCGCGAGCACGTCGTCTGGGTGCTGCAATCGGAGCCCGATCACGACGGCGCGCTGCGCCTGCTGGTCGAGATCAAGGTGCGGCAAAATCCCTTGCTCGGCACCTGGTGGCGCATCAACACCTGGCTCGCGCGCTCGTTCCCGCGTGCCGTCGCCGTGCTGGTGGGCGCGTACATCATGCAGCGCGCCGCCGGCACCTGGGCGCGGCTCGAGGGCCACGCGATGACGTCGAGCATCATCCAGTATGCCTGGCTCGCGATCTGTATCTATTCCTGGTTCGCGCCTGGCGTGCACGCGCGCATGCTGAAGAAAGAGCTCGACGCGGTCACTTTGCGGGCTGATTTCTAGCGTTGCCTTCCACGGCGAGGGTCACGAGTGTCGCGAACTGCGCCGAGAAGGTTTCCAGGATCTCGGGCTGTTCCTTGACCTTGCACGCCTGAGTGACACCGAGCGCGCAGGTACGGTCGGCCAGGGCCTTGGCCCGGCCTAGATCGTGCTCGACGCCCACGCCCGCGGAGTACAACAGGGTGAGTGCGCCGCAGGCCGGGGCCTCGTCGTTGGCGCAGCGCTTGTTGAGGTCTCCAATTCGGTCGCGGAGCTCAGCCGAGCGTGGCTCCGCCTGTGCCAGGAGCAAAGCGGCCATGCCGCAGGAACGAGTGTCCTCGAGCGCGCAGCCCTTGCGCGCGTAGTGAAGCGCTCGCTCGCCCTGGTTCATGCCCATCAGCCAGCGGCAAGGTAGGGCTCGACCCAGACCGCACGCCCTCTCCAGCAAGCGCGTCGCGGTCGGCTCGTCCGCCGGACCGCCCTTGCCGTCGAACAAGAGCTCAGCCTGATTCTGGCACGCCCCCCCGTCAGCCAACGAACAGGCCTGGGCGTACGTCTCGCGAGCACGCACCAGATCGACTTTCGTGCCGGTGCCGCGCTGGTAACAGACGCCGAGGTTGTTGCAGGACGTGGCGTGGCCGCGCTGGCAGCCACGTTCGGCGAGCGCGAAGGCCGCGTCGTCCGGCGGCTCCGCCTCCAGCGCCCGCATCGAGGCCTCGGCGCACGCGCCGCCGACACCGACGTAACACAAGGGCGACGGATAGAACTGGAGCAGCCCGGCGTAGAGGATCCAGAGCAACGCCGCGGCGGTAACGGCGCGACTCAGGACGCGGAAGACCCAGGATTCTTTCATCGCGCGTTACCCGGAGAGCGCCGTCACCAGATCGTCGAAGGCGGCGCGTTCCTCGGCGCTGACGGCGGGGTTGCGCTCGCCGGCGAAGGGTAGGGGCCGAGGACTTTGCGCGTGCAGCGGTCGCACGCGGAGTGTGGCGCGCTCGAGCCTGGCGATGCGGCCAGCGGCGCCCGCCACGAGCGCGCCGAGGTCGGGGCCGGTGGCGCGCCGGGGCAGGGGCAACAGCGTGAGCCGCTTGCCGTCACGGAGCGTTGCTTGCAGCCCGGCCAGCGTGTGGTCGACCGGGTCGCTCCAGGGATCGGCGGCACCTGGCAGGCCGCGTGCGAGCCACTCGCCGACGGTGAGCTCGGGGGGAGCGACGGCGCCGAGCGTGTAGCCGCGTGCTCCGAGCTCGGCCTCCAGTGCGCCCAGCGTCTGCGTGGCGTTTACCGTCACGAGCTGTGAGAGCTCGTCGAGGCCCGGCTCGGGATACTTCCGCTCTGCCGGGCGAGGCGCGGGCGTGAGCGGCAGGAGGGCGCCGGGGTTCATGATGCGCGCGGGATCCCAGGCACCGAGCACGCGACGCAGGACGTCGGCACCGGAGCCGAGATCGCGCTCGAGCGCGGCGGCCTTGCTGCGGCCGATGCCGTGATGGTGACTGATCGCGCCGCCGGCGGCGTGCACGGCCGCGAGCGCGTCGCGCCAGGCGGCGTCGTAGATTTCGACCATGCTCGCCTCTTCTCCGGGCGCGATGCCGAAGGAGAAGTACACGCTGCAGCCGTCGGGGTAGGCGTGGCTGATGTGCGCCAGAACGAGCACGTGGCGAGCGAGCGCGTCGCGCACGGTGGCGAAGAGCTCCTCGAAGCGTGACCACGGGGCCGCGACTTCCATGGTGTCGTCGAAGGCGCCGGCGCGAAACACCGGGATCTGGGTGAAGCTCACCGAGTAGCGATGCTCGTACCAGCGTCGCGCGGGCCCTTCGCCGGCGTCCTCGCCGCCCTCGCGCCGTACGATGCGGCGGGCGCGCTCGGCGTCGTCGCGCGCGCCGTCACCCTCGAAGATCAAGAGCAGCAGCCAGTCGCCGAACGGCGACTTCTCCAGCAAGTTGACGCCACCGTTGAGCAGCGCTGCGTTCGAGAGCAGCTTCTTGATCGCGCGCTTGCGAAGGCGGCTGAGCCCGCCGCCTTCGGGTGGGTGCTCCTTGTGGCCGCCGCGCGAGCTTCGACGCATGAGCAGCGTGTCGAGCGCGTCGTACAGCCGGGCCACCGTCGGGCGCAGGTTCTCCTGCATGATGCGCCGCAGCGCCGCCATGCCGGCCTTGCCGCTGCCCATGCGAAAGGCCAGAAATTCGCGTGTCTCCTCCAGCCGATTCAGGCGCAGTCCGACGCGGGTGACGAAGCCGAGCGCGCCCTCGCTGCCGATGATCAGCGGCAACAGATCGAGGTCGCCGCTGCGCCGGTGAAAGGTCACCAGGCGGCCGTTGCCCAGCACGCACTCGGCGCTCTGCACCATGTCCTCCACCTTGCCGTAGCGGCTCGAGCACTGGCCCGCGCCGCGCGCGGCGACCCAACCACCCACTGTCGAGCAGATGATGCTGGAGGGAAAATGCCCGATGGTGAAGCCCTGCTGCTGGAGCTGTCGCTCCAGTGTGATGCCTGTCGCGCCGGGGCCGACGCTGAGCGCGGGGCCCTGCGCGAGGACCTCGTGGTCCTTCATCCGCTTCAGGTCGACGACGAGGGTACGTTCAGCGCCGGCGATGCCGCCGCAGACGCCGCTGCCCGCGCCGAAGGGGACGAGCTCGATGCCCTGCTCACGCGCCAGGCTGGCGATGGTCGCGACCTGCTCGGTGTTCTCGGGCCAGCACACCGCGCTCGGCATGGCGCCGCCGTCCGGCAGGCGGCCGCTCGAGAGCTCGACCAGCCCCCGCTGCCACGAGTCCCGCGCGTAGCTGGCGCGGTCGGCGAGCGAATCGCTGGAGCGCACGCTGGGCAGTCGATCGGCGAGCAGCGAGCGGATGCCCACGAAACGCTTGTACCCGCTCGGTTGAGAGACGTATAGGGAGGGGCGATGACGGCCTGGCGACCCGCGACATGGTTGTTCCTGCTGGCAATTTCCTGCGGCGGCGGTGGCGGGAGCTCGAAGCCAGCGGAATCAGCCGCAGAGGGCGATGACGCCAGCGGCGAATCGAGCGCGGGAGACGCGGAAGAGGGCACCTCCGACGCGGAAGACGCGGCCCCGGCGGCACCCCGGCGCATGAGCTGCGACGACGGCACCTGCAGCCCTTGCGGCGAAGGCTTCTGCCTTGCGGGTTGGTACTGCGACGAGACGGCCAAGGGCGGCCCGTCCTGTGGCTGGCTACGCGAATGTCCGGAGAAGGTGAGCTGCGGCTGCCTGAGTCGCGTGTTTTCCTCGTGCAGCTGCGAGGAAAAGGCAGGTGGCGTGCACCTTACCTGTGGGTAGAACCATTACCCACAGCACGCCCGTTCAGGCGAACCACCCGGCATAGTTTGCCTGGTTTGTGCCATCCGTTTCACGGAAGTTTGGCACAGCAAACACTATTTCTGCGACAATAGGCACTCGGTGTGGGGTCAAATCGGTTGGCCCCCTTTTTGCGAGGGCATCGGTACTTCATGTCAGGTGTGTCACGAGCTCTCTGGGCTTCACTGTGTGCGGCGGCAGTAACGCTCAGCGCCATCGCGGGTTGTGGCCGCGCTGACCTACCCCTGGCTGGCGGCAACGGAGGCGGCAAGCTCCTGCCCTCGAAGTGCGGCGACGGGAAGTGTGACGACAACGAGAAGATGACCTGTGCGGTCGATTGCAGTACCCCCGCGGGCTACTGCGGCGACGGCGCCTGCGGCGGTGGCGAAGATTCAGTCACCTGCCCTGGCGATTGCGGTGGAGAGGTCGTCTGCGGCGACACCATCTGCATGGCGGGCGAAGAGGGCTGGTGCGAGGACTGCACCTGCAACAACGGCTACTGCGAAGAAGCCGACTACAAGCTCTGCCCCTGGGAGTGCGGGGTCAACACCTGCGCCAACGGTCTCTGTGACGACGCGGACTGGAGCGTCTGTCCCTGGGAGTGCGGTTCGACCACCTGTTACAACGGCATCTGCGATCAGCCCGACTACCAGCAGTGTCCGTGGGAGTGCGGGGTCAACACCTGCGGCAACGGCATCTGCGATCAGAGCGACTATGCCTCCTGTCCCACGGAGTGCGGCAATTACACCTGCGGCAACGGCGTCTGCGACGCCGAAGACGCCACCGTGTGTGCCTGGGAATGCCCCGTCGGCACCTGCGGCAACGGCATCTGTGACCCGGCCGACGCCATGACCTGTGCCTGGGAGTGCGGGACCTGCAACAACGGCCTGTGCGACCCCGGTGACATCCAGAGCTGCCCCTACGACTGCCCCACTTGTGGCAACGGCATCTGCGATCCCAGCGACTACGTGCAGTGCCCCAACGAGTGCGGGATCGAGACTTGCTACAACGGCCTCTGCGATCCGGCCGACGTCTACAACTGTCCCGCTGAATGCGACGGGCTGTGCGGCAACGGCGTCTGCGACGCCAGCGACTATCAGTATTGCGCCTGGGAGTGCCAGGTCATGGGCTGCAACAAGGTCTGTGACGGCACCGACTACCTGTACTGCCCCTCGGACTGCCAGATCACGTGCGGCAACTACGTCTGCGACCCGGGCGACTACCAGTTCTGCCCCTACGAGTGCGGCAGCGTTTGCGGCGACTTCATCTGCCAGTACGGCGACTGGACCTACTGCCCGCAAGACTGCAACTACACCTGCGGCAACTACGTCTGCGACTACACGGACTACACCTTCTGCCCGCAGGAATGTAACTACACCTGCGGCAACGGCTGGTGCGACCAGACCGACTACTTCTATTGCCCGTACGAGTGCGAGGACAACTGCGGCAACTACTACTGCGACGACGGTGAGAATCCGTCGACCTGCAGCTACGACTGCTACTGCGGCGACTACACCTGCTCCGCGGGTGAGAACTGCCAGTTCGACTGCGGCTACTGCGGCGACAACACCTGCGGCGCGTACGAGGATTACTACAGCTGCAACGAAGACTGCGGTTACTGCGGTGACTACGTCTGCTCGCCCGACGAGGTGAACAGCTGCACCTACGACTGCACCACCTGCGGTGACGGCTACTGCGGCGCCTACGAGGACACCTACAACTGCTCCGAGGACTGCTCGTACTGCGGCGACTGGGTCTGCACGGAGTCGGAAGAGGACTGGTGCCAGTACGACTGCACCACCTGCGGTGACGACTACTGCGGCGCCTTCGAAGACGCCTACTCTTGCTACAAGGATTGCGGCTACTGCGGGGACTACACCTGCAGCCCCAACGAGAGCTGCGCCTACGACTGCGGCTACTGCGGCGACGGCACCTGCGGCGCCTACGAGAACCCGAGCTGGTGCCCCGGCGACTGCGGCGGCATGAACGGCGGCGAGGCCGGCGCCGCACCGTAAGCCGGGTCTTCCGTCCGGCAGGCCCGCCAACGCTGACGGCGGCGGGCCTGGACGGCGGGCGCGGGGGATTTCGGCGGTGATGCAGGCTGACGCGGCGCGGGAAAATCGCGCGTGTTCAGGACGGTTTCCGCCCGCCCCGAGGGTTGGGTTAAGGTAGGGGCCTTCTCATGGCGTCGGGACAATCCAAGGAGCGACAAGCGGCACTGCGCGTCGCCAAGTGGCTGGTAGACAAGGGACGCCCCGACGAAGCAGTCACCATCCTGGCTGCCTGGGCGGCCAACGGCGAGAACGACAGCGAGGGCCAGCAGCTCCTGGCCGAGGCTTTGCGCATCGACCCGAGCGCGCGGCTCTCGCAGATGGCCTTCGAGCGCATGGAGGGCGTGTCCGGCGACCACTCCGACCTCGACGTCGCCATCCAGCAGTACACCGGCGAGGTCCTGGCCAAGTTCGAAGCCGAGATGAAGCGCCCGTCGTTCCGGCGCGCGCAGATGGGCTTCAACAACAACATCAAGCATTCCGATCAGGTCTTCCACGTGCAGACCGAGGACTCGGGGCTCGATCAGCCGCACATCATCACGCATCTCTTCGCCGACGGCGGTCGCATCATCAAGAGCCACAAGCGCTCTTACGCCGGCGAGGTGAGCCGCCCCGACGTGGCCGAGTTCGTGCGCTCGCTGATGAAGGCGCAGCACCTCGAGATGGTGTTGGCGCTGCGCGAGGGCCGCTTCGCCGACGTGATCGCGGGCAAGAAGATCGGCGGCATGGACGTGCTCGAGCATCCGCCGCAGGTCGAGAACATCCGCAAGCTCGCCAGCCAGAAGAAGCAGCGCGCGGAGGCGGCGCCGATGTCCGTGCCCACGCCGGCGGCTGGCGTTCCCGCACAGCGCCCTGCTGCCAAGCCGGTTGCCAAGAGTCACTTCACGCTGCACGTGCTGCGCAGTCTGACCGGTGGCCCCGAGCGCTACGATCCGGCGGGCACGGAGGCCATGATTGGCTCGAAGGGCGTCGTCACGCTGCCGGGCGAGCGCTTCTGTCACCCCGAAGAGGCGCTGCTCGCCTTCCGCGACGGCCGGCTCTGGCTCGAGGATCTCGAGGGCGGCAACGGCGTGTTCTTGCGCATCCGCACCCCCGTGGAGCTCGAGCTCGGCGACGAGTTCGTGGTCGGCGATCAGCTGCTCCGCCTCGAAAAGAATCCGGTCGCGGACGACGGGCCCGATCCCGACCCGACCTACTTCTACTCCTCGCCCAAGTGGCCCTCGTCCTTTCGCGTGACCCAGGTGTTCGAGGGGGCAGCGCTGGGCTGCTGCGTCGTCGCCCGTGGCAACACGCTGCAGATCGGCTCCGCGATCGGCGACCTCGTCTTTCCGGACGATCCGCTCGTCGGCGAGCAGCACTGCTTGATCGAAGAAGCGGCCGGCGCGGTGGTGCTGACCGACCTCGGCTCGCGCACCGGTGTGTTCGTGCGCATCCGCGGTGAGCAGGAGCTCGCTCACGGCGACGAGCTCCTGGTCGGGCGCACCCGCCTGGTCGTGGACCTGGCCCGCACGGCCGCAGCCGCGTCCTGAGCGACAAAAGCAAACGGCCAGAGCTTTCGCTCTGGCCGTCTACTCGTTGAGCCCCGGTCTTACGACCAGGACTCGTGACTCACTTCGCGGGCTCTTCGGCCGGCTTCTCGCCTTCGGCCGGAGCGGCAGCGCCGTCAGCAGCCGGGGCGTCAGCAGCCGGGGCGTCAGCGGCGGGGGCATCAGCAGCCGGGGCGTCCGTCGCAGCGGCCTCAGCGTCGGGGGCCTTCGCCTCCTCGCCACCGCCACCACAAGCAACCGCCAGAGCCGCAACCGGAATCAGAGCAACGATCTTACGAATCATAGTGTTTCCTCCTGCGCCGAACCGACACCTGTTGGGCTCGGACCGGTTTTTAGACGCGTGAACCAGAAAAAGCGGCTCACGACGGGTGCACGTTTTCTTCGATCACCGTGAAGATGTCAAAGAGTTCGCGGGCTTATAGAGGTGTTTTGTTTGGCGATAGGCCTCTGGGCCGCCACAATTCCCCGTGGGTCCCCCGGCGCAACCTCCCGTGATAATGGCCATCTGCCCGAGTGACCTGACAGGCCCACGGGCCGATAATCCCGGGACTTTCGGCGCCTGAGCCGAAATGGCCCCATGGTGCGTCCTTAGATCGTAAACCCGTTCGTCCATGCGTACGCGTCCTCATCGAGCTCCCCGCCTGGCCGTCGTTGGCGGCCAAGCCAGCCGAACGCTGCCTGATCCCAGGCTGTCGGGCGCGCTCGGGCTCGACGACGAGCAGCTCGTCAAGCTGTCGCGAGCGCGTGACCGCCTGGCGTTCGAGGCGCTCTACCGGCGCCACGCTGCCTTCGCCATCAACCTGGCTGTGCGCATCCAGGGCTCGGCGAACGAAGTCGACGACGTCGTGCACGACGCCTTCCTGCGCGCTTACCAGTCGCTGAGTGAGCTGCGCGACGGCGCTGCGTTTCGCTCCTGGCTCGGCAGCATCGTCGTGAGCCTGGTGCGTTCGCGCCTGCGCCGTCGGCGATTGCTCGGGGCGCTCGGGCTGACCGCGCCCGATCCGGTCGACCTCGACACCATCGCTGGCTCGGACGCAGGTCCGGAGGCTCGTGTGCTCCTGGCCCAGGTCTACTCGCTACTGCAGACGATGCCGCCGGACGAGCGCATCGCCTGGACCCTGCGCAACATCGAGCGCCACAGCCTGGAGGCCGTGGCGGCGCTCACCGAATGTTCGTTGGCCACTGCCAAGCGTCGTATCTCGCGTGCACAGCGCTACCTCGAGCAGCGCTTCGTCGCGCCGTTCACGGATGAAGAAGCATCATGACTCTGCGTAAACTCGAGGACATCACCGCCACGGCGCTGCGCGATCACGGTAGCCGCGATCGCATCGATCGGGTCTGGCGCCGGCTGGCGTCGGACATGGAGAGCGCCGCGCCGCGCCGTCGCAACACGCTCTGGTGGGCGCCGGCCGCGGCAGTGATCATCTTCGGGTCGGGTGTCATGGTCGGTGCCAAGTGGGCCCGGCCCGAGCCGTCCCCGCTCGTGACCGCCGAGGTCACTCCGGCGAGTGAACCCGCCACGCCGGGCCAGGCGCCGGCCACTGCGGCTGAAGAACGCCGCCCCGAGCGGACGCCCAGCGAGCCGCGGCGAGTGTCGCCGCGTGCCGTGAGCGCGCCGGAGCAGGTGCCGGCATTCGCCTTCGACGAGGAGCCGGTGCAGCCGCTGATCGAGATGCCGACGGCGCCAGCAGGGCCGCCGGAGTGGAAGCAGCTGGCAGATTCGGGTGATTTCGAGGCCGCTGGTCGCGCCCTGGATCGCGCCGGCGGCTTCGACGCGGTGCTGGGTGGGGCGAACTCCGCGCAGCTGATGAGCCTGGTCGACATCGCGCGCGCCACCGGCGGCCGCGATCGGGCGGTGCTGGCGCTGCGCCGTGTCCTCGACGGCTACCCGGACACGCCCGAGGCGCCGCTCGCCGCCTGGACCCTGGGCAACGTGCTCGAGCAGGCCGGCGACGAGGCCGGCGCTGCGGAGGCGTTCGCGCTGTATCGCCGCTTGTCCCCGAGCGGCGACTTCGCCGAAGATGCCGTCGTTCGCGAGGTCGAGGCCGCCCTGGAAAAGGGGAACCTGGAGCTCGCGGCGCAGCTCGTCGATCAGTATGCAAAGGACTACCCGCACGGTCGGCGCCTCGACGAGTTCCGCAGGGAGCTCGAGGAGCTGCGCGCTGCCAACGCGGGTGTCGTCGTCGAGCAGCCAGCCGCGCCCGCACCGGCGGCGCCGCCCAGCCAGGTCAAGGGCGTTCCCGCCGCGCCTTGAGCTAGTCGGACTGCTGCTGGCCCTGCTGCTCCTGGCCGCTCCTCTGCGGGCGGCGCCCGGCAAGGCCGTGATCGAGTTCGACGCCGGTGCCGAGAGCCTGCTCGACGTGCGCGCTACGCGCAGGCTGGTCGCGCTCGAGCTCGGTGACGTGGTCGTGCCGCCGGCGCCTGACCAGAGCGAGACGGCGCTGTTCTACCGCGTGCTCGCCGACACTGCCGGCCGCGTCCGCATCGAGCTCTGGGAGCGCGGTGAGCTACACGGCGTGCGCGTCGTCTCGGCCGCCGACGGCGGTCGCCACCTGGGTGGACGGCGCGTCGCGCTGGCGGCTGCGGAGCTCGCGCGCCGGCTGCGTACGCATCGGGTGCGGGCTCACGCGGCGGAGACCCGCGCCAACGCGCTGGCGGCGGAACGCGAGCGCATCGCCAAAGAGCGCACGCTGAACGGGCCGGTGGCGGTGAAGAGCTCGTTTGCTGCGGAGCTCTTCACGAGTGACGGTGACTTCCTCCTTGGCCCGTCGCTGACGCTCGAGCTCAGCACGCCACCCTTGGGGCGCCTCGACTTCGGCGCGAACATGCGCGGCGGCGAGCTTTCGCTGACCGGGCGCTCGGTGGAGGTCCTCGAGCTCGAGCTCGGCTTCGCTCGCCGTCTCGTGCTCGGTCCGAGCCTCGATCTCGACCTCGGGCTGGGCGCCAGCGCCGGCCTCGTGTCACTGGCCGGCGCCCGTGAGGTCGACGCCATCCCGGGCGAGACGCAATCGTGGTGGGCGCGGCTCCGCGGAGTGGCCCGCATTCAGCCGCGGCTCACGCGCGAGCTGCGGGGCGACTTCGGCCTGCTCGCGGGGCCCGTGCTGCGCGACGTCCCCTTCACGACGGCGAGCGGCCACGACGAGCGCTGGGGCGGCTGGTTCGTCGGCGCCGAGCTAGGAATCGTCGTCACGCCGGCTGGCGGTCGCTGACAGCACCCGCTCGCGGTCGTTACGCGAGAGGCTGACCCAGCGGCCCTCGATGCGAAAATCGCGACCCGCGGCGTCGTGGGCGTTCTGCTTCCGGCAGCCGCGCACCTTCACGAGCAAGCCCTTGCCCTCGAGCGTGAGCTCCAGGGTCGAGCCAGGGGGAGACGACAGGCTCGAGAGCAGCGTGACCTGCTCGCCGTCCGTCGCCGTGACGACGGCGCTACCCCCGCGCACCAGACCGAGCTCGAGCACGAGCTACCTCCTCGCCCGGGCCATGGCGATGCGTGCCTCGCGATCGGACTCGCGTTCGCGAATAGCCTGGCGCTTGTCGTGGTGCTTGCGGCCGCGGGCCAGCGCGACCTCGACCTTGCAGCGGTTGTCCTTGAAGTAGCACTTGGTGGCGATCAGCGTCATGCCGTCGCGCTCGATCGCGCCCTTGAGGCGGTCGATCTGCTCCCGGTGTAACAGGAGCTTGCGGGCTCGCTTCTCCTCGTGCCCGAAGGCGGCGTGCTTCATCGGCGGGATGCGCATGCCCTTGAGCCAGGCCTCGCCGCCGTAGGAGATCTCGACCCAGGCGTCGCTGAGGTCGGCTCCGTTCTCGCGCAGCGAGCGCACCTCGCTGCCGATCAGACAGAGGCCCGCCTCGTAGCTCTGACCGAGCTCGTAGTCGAAGTGCGCGCGCCGGTTCTTGGTGACCAGACGCTCGCCGGAATTCTGGGCGCGAGCCATGGGGGCCGGAACTAATAGCGCGACAAGAAAGGGGTTGTCGAGGCGGGGCCGCGGTTCAAGGCTTACCCACGGCGATGTTACGCACCGTGCTCCTGGGTGCCTGCACCCACAATCTGAAGTCAGTCGATCTGGAGCTCGCGCCGTCCGAGCTCGTGGCCATCACCGGTGTGTCCGGCGCAGGCAAGAGCAGCCTGGCCCTCGACACGCTCTACGCCGAGGGCCAGCGCCGGTTCGTCGAGAGCTTCAGCCCGTACGCGCGGCAGTTCCTGGAGCGGCTCGAGCGCCCGCCCATGACGCGGCTCGAGCCGGTACCCGCCGGCATCGCCGTCGACCGCCGCGCGCCGGTCAAGAGCTCGCGTTCGACCGTCGCCACGATGTCGGATCTCGAGCCCTACCTGGCGGCGCTCTTCTTGCGCGAGTCGCGACCGGTGTGTCCCGAGCACGGCGTGAGCGGCGTCTGGTTCGACCCGGCGTCCGCCGCCGAGCAGGCTCGCGGGGCGCTGTCCGGGCGTGCGGTGCTCACCTACGCGCTCGCGGTCTCCGGCACCGAGCACTACCTCGAGGTGAGGGAGAGCTTGCTTCGCGACGGCTACCGCCGCGCGTGGAGCGGCGGCAAGGTGGCGGACCTCGACGAGCTGGCGCCGTCGCGCGCGCTCGTGGGCGGAGAGCTTCACGTCGTGCTCGACCGCGTCGAGCTCGGTCGCGACCCGAGTCGCCTGACCCAGGCCATCGAGCTCGGCTGGAACCGCGCTTCCGGGTTGATGACCGTGCGCGGAACGGAGCAAGAGCTCGCCTTGCGTCGCGGCCTGTCGTGCCCCGTCTGCGCGCGTGGCCTCGAGCCTGCCCGTCCTGGGTTGCTCTCGTACGACTCGCCGCTCGGCGCGTGCGCGCGCTGCCGCGGCTTCGGCCGCACGCTGGGCGTCGACCTCGGCAAGGTCATCCCCGATCCCTCGCGCACGCTGGCCAAGGGCGCGATCCGGCCGTGGCGCGGGGCTTCCACCAAGTGGGAGCGCTCGGAGCTCAACAAGCTGTGCCGCCGCCACGGCGTGCCGCTCGACGCGCCCTGGGGCAAGCTGACGGCCGCGCAGCAGCGGCTGATCATTTCCGGTGACGGCAGCTGGGACGACGGCAAGTTTCCCGGCGTGCTGGGCTGGTTTCGCTGGCTCGAGACCAAGACCTACAAGATGCACGTCCGCGTGCTCCTGGCGCGTTACCGCTCGTATGACGTGTGCACGGACTGCGGCGGCAAGCGCCTGAACGCCACGGCGCTCGGCTATCGCGTCGACGGCCTGAGCCTGGCGGACTTTCACGCGCTCGAAGTACGGGAAGTGCGCCGGCGCATGAGCGAGCTCAGCGCCACGACCGGGCAGGGAGAGCTCGCGCGCCGTGAGCTCGAGAGCCGGCTCGGTTATCTCGAGCGCGTGGGGCTCGGTTACCTGACGCTCGATCGTCAGGCGCGCACACTCTCCGGCGGAGAAGCTCAGCGCGTCACGCTCACCGCCGCGCTCGGTACGTCGCTGCACAACGCGCTGTTCGTGCTGGATGAGCCGACCGTGGGTCTGCACCCGAGCGACGTCCCGCCGCTCGTGGACGCCATGCGCGACCTGGCCCGCCGCGAGAACATCGTGCTCGTGGTCGAGCACGATCCGCTGGTCGTGGCCGGAGCCGATCGCGTGATCGAGCTCGGTCCCGGAGCGGGCGAGGCCGGCGGCAAGATCGTGGCAGACGGCCCGCCCGGCGAGTTTGCGCGGCGCGCGCCCGCGCCGGCGAGAACGCCGCGGCGCGCGGACCGCTCGCTGTCGATCGAGAACGCCCGCGAGAACAACCTGCGCGGCGTCGACGTGGAGGTCCCGCTCGGTGTGCTCTGTGCCGTCACGGGGCCGAGCGGCTCGGGCAAGAGCACGCTCGTCGTCGACGTGCTCTATCGCGCGCTGGCGCGGCATTTCGGCGATTTCGACTGCGAACCGGCTGGCGTCCACGACCGCATCGCGGGCCTCGAAGCGTTGAAGAAGGTCACGCTGGTCGATCAGTCGCCGCTCGGCCGTACCTCGCGTGGCAACGCCGCGACCTACACCAAGGCCTGGGATACGATCCGCAACCTCTACGCGCGTGAGCCAGAGGCGGTGCTACGCGGCCTGAGCCCGTCGGACTTCTCCTTCAACGTCGAGGGAGGTCGCTGCGAAGCCTGCTCCGGCGAGGGCTTCGAGACCGTGGAGATGCAGTTTCTGGCCGACGTGCGGCTGATCTGCCCGGTCTGTCGCGGCCAGCGCTTTCAGGAGCGCGTCCTGGCGGTGCGGCGCGCCGGCGTCAGCGTCGCCGAGGTGCTGGACTCGACCGTCGATCAGGTGCTCGGACTGTTTGCCAGGGAGCCGGCCGTGGTGCGCGCGCTCGGGCCGCTCTCGCGCCTGGGGCTCGGCTACCTCAAGCTGGGCCAGCCGCTGTCGACCGTTTCCGGAGGCGAAGCGCAGCGCCTCAAGCTCTCGCGCGCGCTGGCCGAGGAGCACACCGGCGCGCTGCTCGTGCTGGACGAGCCCAGCGCGGGCCTGCACGCGACCGAGGTGGCGAGCCTGCTCGAGGTGCTGCACGCCATCGTCGACGCCGGCGGCAGCGTCATCGTCGTCGAGCATGATCTGGACGTGATCCGCAGCGCGGATTTCGTGATCGATCTCGGGCCCGGTGCCGGCGCCGACGGCGGCGTCGTCGTGGCCAGCGGTACCCCGAGTGAGCTCGCGAAAAAGAAGAAGAGCCGTACGGCCGAGGCGCTGCGCTCCGATGCGACCCGGGTGGTAGCGCCGCCGCCGCGCGCACCCGACAACGACGTCGCGGCCGCGCTGTCCGTGACCGAGGCGCGCGAGCACAACCTGAAGGGAGTCAGTGTCGAGATCCCTCACGGCGCGCTCAGCGTGGTGACCGGTCCGAGCGGCTCGGGTAAGAGCACGCTCGCGTTCGACGTGATCTTCGCCGAGGGCCAGCGGCGCTTACTCGAGACGCTGACGCCGTACGCGCGCCAGTTCTTGCCCACGATGCCGCGCCCGGACGTCGATCGGGTCGAAGGCGTGCCTCCGTCGATCGCCCTCGAGCAGCGCACGGCCCGCGCCGGCGGCAAGTCGACGGTGGCCACCGTGACCGAGGTCGCGCACTACCTGCGGCTGCTCTTCGCCAAGCTCGGCGTCGCGCACTGCCCCGAGCACGATCTGCCGATCAACCGCCAGGGCCCCGATGAGCTGTTTGCGACCGTACGCAAGACGCGCGGCGAGTTCGAGCTCCTGGCGCCCGTGGTCAAGGCGCGCAAGGGCACCTACTACGACGTGTTCACCGCGGCGCAGCGCGACGGCATCACCAGCGCCTACTGCGACGGTGAGCTCGTCAGCACCGACGCGCCGCCCAAGTTGGCTCGCAACCAGGAGCACACCATCGATCTCGTGCTCGCCGCGGCGACCCAGCCGAAGAACTTCGACGCCGAGGCGCTCGAGCGGGCGCTGCGCTGGGGCGAGGGCGAGCTCAAGCTGCGCTCGGCGCGTGGCGAGGAGCGCCTGCACTCGCTGACCAGCGCCTGCCCCGAGTGCGGCCTGTCGTTGCCGGAGCTCGACCCGCGCTGGTTCTCCTTCAATACCAAGCAAGGGCGCTGCGAGCGCTGTGAGGGCGAGGGCGTCCTGGTCGTGGCCGCGCCGCGGCGCAAGACCAAGGCGAAGGCCAAAGCCAAGGGCAAGAGCAAGAAGAGCAAGGTCACGGAGGCGCCCGAGCCCGAGTATCGTCCGTGTCCGGAGTGCAGCGGCTCGCGGCTGGCGCCGATCCCGCGCGGCGTGCGCGTACAAGGCGAGCGCTACCACGAGCTCTGCGGCCGCAGCGTGCGCTCCGCGCTGGCGCGCTGCAAGGGGCTGCGCTTCGACGGCCAGTCACAACGCATCGCCACTCCGATCATGGCCGAGCTCGAGCGACGGCTGTCGTTCCTCGACGACGTCGGGCTCGACTACCTGGCGCTCGATCGCTCGGCGCACACGCTGTCCGGTGGTGAGATGCAGCGCTTGCGCTTGGCGGCCCAGCTCGGCGCGGGGCTGACGGGGGCGCTCTACGTGCTCGACGAGCCCACGATCGGTCTGCACCCGCGCGACACCGGGCGCCTGCTCGGGAACTTGAAGAGGCTCGTGGACCTTGGCTCGACGGTTCTGGTCGTCGAGCACGACGCCGACACGATCCGCGCCGCTGACCACCTGATCGACCTCGGTCCGGGCGGAGGCTCGCGTGGCGGCTCGGTCGTGGCCGCAGGTCCGCCGCGCGAGGTGCTCGTGACGCCGACATCGCCGACCGGCCGCGCCTTTGCCGAGCCCGCACGTCTGCGCGAGCCGCTGCCGACGGACGAGGCCAGCGCGGCGCTGCTGCTCGAAGGAGCGCGCAAGAACAACCTGAAGTCCGTCGATCTGAGCGTGCCGCTCGGCCGCTTCACGGTCGTGGCCGGCGTGAGCGGCTCGGGCAAGAGCACGCTGGTGCGGCAGGTACTGCTGCCGGCCCTGCGCCAGAAGCTCGGGCTAGTTGCCGAGACGCCCGGGCCGTTCTCGTCGCTCGGTGGCGTGGGACCGCTGGAGCGCGCCGTCGCGGTGGATCAGTCGCCGATCGGTCGTACGCCGCGTTCGGTCCCGGCCACCTTCCTCGGTATCTGGGATCAGATCCGTGCGCTGTACGCGTCTACACCGGAAGCCGGCGTGGCCGGCTTTGGTCCTGCGCGCTTCTCGTTCAATACCGCGCGCGGAGGCCAGTGTTCCGGCTGCGACGGTCAGGGCGTGATCACGCACGAGATGAGCTTCTTGCCCGACGTCGTCTCGACCTGTCCGGCGTGCAACGGTCAGCGTTTCGAGCCCGCAACACTCGAGATCCGTTATCGCGGCCTGTCGATCGGCGATGTTCTGGGCCTGACCGCGGAACAAGCCGCGGAGTTCTTCGCGCATCACTCGCCGGTCGCCGCGCCGCTCAAGACGCTCTGCGATCTCGGCGCCGGCTACATCACGCTGGGGCAGGGCTCCCACACGCTCTCCGGCGGTGAGGCGCAGCGCCTGAAGCTCGCCAGCGAGCTCACCGCCGGCACGCGCCACGGCCGCACGCTCTACGTGCTCGACGAGCCCACGACGGGTCTGCATCTCTCCGACGTGGCCAGGCTGATTGACGTCCTCGGGCGTCTGGTCGAGCGCGGCGACACGCTGGTCGTGATCGAGCACCATCCCCAGGTCATGGCCGGCGCCGACTGGCTGGTCGAGCTCGGACCCGAGGGCGGCGAGGCCGGCGGCAACATCGTCGCCGCCGCTCCGCCGCGCGACGTGGCGCGCGGCAAGACGCCGACCGCCCCCGTCCTGCGCGAGGTCTTCAAGAACGCCCGCGACCGAAAATCGATTCGTCAGATCGCGCCGCCTCGTTCGTTTCCGGTCTGACGGTGGGGGCATCCCGCGCTGATCGGCCCGCAATATCGCGGACGTCCAGCTGGCGTCCGCGGACGGCGTGAACGCGACTCGCACCCGCGTTTTTCCCGCGAACTCGGCTGCCCTGCGCCTGGTCCGAATGCTGCTTGAGGGCGCGACCGTGCCGGGTGGCATGGGGAAGGGAAGTGAGTTCGAAGATGAAGAAGTTTTCAATTGGCAAGCTGGGTTTCGGAACCCTGACGGCGTTGGGCCTGCTGCTGGCGAGTGCGCCTGCCAGCGCCGCCACCATTTTGGTGGATCACGCGATCTGCACGCTGAGTGACGCCATCGAAGCGGCCAACGGCGACGTGACCTTCGGAGGCTGCCTAGCCGGTAGCGGTGCCGACACGATCGTGCTGCCGGAGAGCTCCACGCTGGTGCTGAGCGAGGAGCTTCCTGCCATCGAGTCGTTCGTCACGATCGAGGCCAACGGTTCGACCATCACGCGCGATCCGAGTGCCAGTGATTTCACCATCCTGAGGGCGACGTTCGAGGGTGGTCTGACCCTGAACGAGGCCACGATCACTGGTGGCACGGACGCCGGCATCTACGTCTCCTACGCCGAGCTGACGCTCAACGACTGTGTGATCACCGGCAACACCGGCGATCACGACCACGGCGGCATCGTCGCCGCCTGGGGTCACACGACCGTGTTGAACCGCTCGACGGTGTCGGGAAACGAAGGCAACGCGATCACAGCGGTGGCCGGCAACCTGACGGTGTCGCAGAGCGCCATCGTGTTGAACGACGGCAACGGCATCTACGCGCACTACACCGACCTCGAAGTCCTGGACTCGACGATCTCGTCGAACGAGGGCGTGGGATTCTTTGGTGAGGGCAAGGTGGCGGGCTGCACGATCAGCAACAACGCCGCGGCGGGCATCAGATCGTGGGAAAACTTCGAGATCAGGAACAGTATCGTCACCGGCAACGACGGCTCGTATGGGCGCGAAGTGGAGTTTTTCGATTCCTACGGTTACGGAATCGTGGTTCCGAGTGACCACAACGTCTTTGGTCATGACGGCGACGCAGGGCTCTACGGGATGAGCGTGAGCGCGACCGATATCGTGCCGGCGGGGCCAGTCGGCTCGATCATGGACCCCGAGCTCGCCTTCAATGGCGGTCCGACGCTGACGCACCTCTTGCGCTCCGATAGCCCGGCGCGCGACGCCGGGTTGGGCTGCTCGGCGTTCGACCAGCGCGGCGTGGAACACTCGCAGGGCCCCTTCGGCTGCGACATCGGCGCCGTCGAGCTCATGCCCGATCCTTGCGGCACGGTCGTGGCGAGCTCCGGTTGTACCGTGAACGGCGTGCCGAACGTGAGGTGTCTGGGGACCATGGCCGGCGACGTGATCGTGGGCACCACCGGCGCGGACATGATCGTCGCGCGCGGTGGGGACGACGTGGTCTGGGCAGCCGGCGGCGACGACATCGTCTGTGGCGGAGACGGCAATGACGTGCTGCATGGCGGCAGCGGGGCAGACCGCGTCTCGGGCGGTGCCGGCGCCGACGCGATCTTCGGGGACCACGGCGCCGACCTCCTGAACGGCGGAACGGGCATCGACGCCTGCAGTACCGACGCGAGCGACGTCAGCGTCGTAACCTGTAACTAACAGCAAGCGGATAGGCACTAAGGTTCTGCTCAGACGGCAAGGATCTGCCGGGTGGGCAGAATCTTGCCTGTCGTGAGGTGCTCCGTTCGGCCGCTTTTTTCGAGCTGAAACCGCGATCCTCGTCGCTCCGGAACCTGCTCTGATCCGCCGCGCGGCTTGGCGGACTACGCCGTCGGCCGGGTGTGCCTGAAAATCATTTCGAGGGTTCGACAGTTCGTCCCCGCCTGATCGTTCAAGGGGGCGTGGAATCGTCCGCCATCACCATGGGAGCAGCCTCGAGAACGAGCGAGCCAGACTGGCGCGAGAGCGACCCGTGGATGGACCGGTTCCACCAGGGCTCCCGCGACGTCTTCGAGGAGCTCTACCAGAACCACTTCGAGCGGGTGTCTCGAGCGGTGGGCACGGTCCTCGACGGCGCCGACAAGGAGACGACCATTCACGAGGTCTTCTTCCGGCTGCTGAGCAGCGAGCAGGCTCGGCGCGGCTACCGCGGGGGCTCCTTCGGGGCCTGGATAGCCACCGTTGCGCGTAACCAGGCGATCGACCTCGTACGCCGGCGCCGGCTGGAGGAGCCCGCGGGCTCGCCTGGCGATTTGCCGCAAGAAAGCGAGGCTCGCGAGACCTTTCAGGAGCGCAGCGACGCGCAGATGATGGTGCGGCGTTTTCGTGAGGAGTGCTTGCCCGCCAAGTGGGCAAAGGTCTTCGAGGCCCGGTTCATCCAGCAGCTGGATCAGTCGGAGGCTGCGCGCAGCCTCGGCATCCATCGCACCACGCTGATCTACCAGGAGTATCGCGTGCGCCAGCTGCTGCGGAGCTTCTTCCTCAAGGAGGGGGACTCGTGAGCCCGCAGACCCACAGCAGGGCGCGCTCGCTGATCCGGGCCCACTTCGACCTGAACATCTCGCCCGGCGACGAGCGAGAGATGCGGCTTCATCTCGCCGAGTGTACGGAGTGCTCCGTCTGGTACGAGCGACACCTGCTGATCGCGACGCTCGATCCCAAGGCTCCGAACGCCCAGCGTCGTCTGGCGTCGGGCCTGGGCCTGAAGTCCAAGGCCGGGCAGGGCTTCTCGCTTCAGCTCGGGTTCGCGCTCGCGGCGGTGGCGGCGCTCGTGCTGCTGCTGGTCAAGAAGCCCGAGGAGTTCGCCGCACGCGGCGGTGAGCAGGGCGCCGAGCTGGCGCAGGTGTTCGTCTATCGCGTGGAGCCGGGCCGAGCGGGGCAGGCGGTCGCCAGCACCATCCGCGCCTCGGAAGAGCTCGCCTTCGCCTACGTGAACGCGGCGGGTTTCAGCAAGCTCATGATCTTCGGCGAGGACGAACACGGCCACGTGTACTGGTACCACCCGGCCTGGTCCAACGAGGCGCACAACCCTCGTTCCATTGCCATCGGCTCCGGTCCCGAGCTGCGCGAGCTGCCCGAGTCGATCGCTCACGACATCGACGGCAAGAGTCTGAAGATCCGCGCAATCTTCAGCAACCACGAGCTCTCCGTTCGCGAAGTGGAGAAGCTGCTCGCCGAACAGCGGGCGAATCCGGGCGCGGCGAGCTCTCTTTCGGCGCGGCTCGGTGAGGTCAAGGAAGTCGGCCAGGCGCTGACGGTGGAGTAGGACATGGCTAAGCGAGCTTGGTTCGCGTTCCTCCTGAGTCTGCTGTTTGCGCTGCCGGCCGCGGCGGAGCCACCCGAGGTCGGCCCCGGCAACCACGCGAGCTTTGCGCTGATCATCGGCGTGAATCGTAGCGTCGACAAGAACGCTCCGCTGCTGCGCTACGCCGACGACGACGCGGCGCGCTACCTGGATCTGTTTCGCACGCTCGGCGCGAAGAGCTACGTGCTCGCGCGCCTCGATGACAATACTCGCCGGCTGCACCCGCAGGTAGCCGCCGAGGCGCTGCAGCCGCGGCTGGCGGAATATCGCCAGGTCATCCGCACGCTCGCTGCCGACATCGAGCAGGCGCGCAAGCGCGGCGTGAAGACGAGTCTCTACTTCGTCTACGCCGGTCACGGCAACGTGAAGAGCGGGCGCGGCTACATCACGCTCGAGGACGGAAGGCTGCACGGCGACGAGCTCGAGAGCGAGATGCTCGCCAAGATCAAGCCCGACCAGGAGCATTTCATCGTCGACGCCTGCCACTCGTACTTCCTGACGGTTGGCCGTGGTCCGGGCGGAAAGCGGCGCGAGGCGCACGGCTTCACCCAGCTCGGCGGGCTCCTTTCCCGACCGACCACGGGCCTGCTCTTCTCCACCTCGTCCGCCAAAGAGAGCCACGAGTGGGCCGGGTTTCAGGCGGGCGTCTTCTCACACGAGGTCCGCTCGGGCCTTTACGGTGCAGCCGACGCCGACGGCAATGGCCGCGTCAGCTACAAGGAGATCGCGGCGTTCATCCAGCGCGCCAACGCGTCGGTTGCGAACGAGCGCTACCGGCCGGACGTCTACGTCAGGCCGCCCAAGAACACCGACGTGCTGGTCGATCTCAGCCCGAAGCTCGGGGCGCGCATCGATTTCAGCGGCGCGCGCGGCGATCATCACTTGCTCGAGGACGAACGCGGCGTTCGCTACGCCGACTTTCACAACGACGGCGGGAAGGCGGGCTACCTGCTCAAGCCCCGCACGGGTGGCAAGCTCTACCTGCGCCGCTTGAGCGACGAGAACGAGGTCGTGGTCCCGCTGGCGCCGGCCGTCGTGACGGTGGCCGAGCTCGCGCCGGAGCAACCGCGCATCGCCCAGCGCGGCGCGGCCAACGACGCGTTCGAGTCGCTGTTCGGTCTCCCCTTCAACCAGCGGGTAGTCGACGGCTTTCAGTTCAGAACCGTGGAACCCGTGCGGGTCGACACCGGCACGACCACACCCGAGGCAGGACCGGGCTGGCGCACGCTGACGGGCTGGAGCCTGATCGGCCTGGGTGCGATCGGCGCGGGGGTGGGCACGTACAGCCTGGTGCAGGCCGAGGATCACAAGGACACGCTGGGCGCGAATCCCTCGCACGCCGAGGTGGCAGCCGCCAACGAACGAATCAGCTCGAGCAACCTGCGGGCTGGCGTCGGCTTTGCGGTCGCAGGCGGCGCTGCGGCGTCAGGCGTGCTCTTGCTGCTCTGGCCCGAGGAACGCCTCCGGGTCGAGGTGGATCCCGCTCGCGGGCAAGCCATGGTGGGTCTCCGTGAGACGTTCTAATCGCCTTTACAACGCCTGTGTGGTCGCGCTCGCGCTGAGCTTTGCGGCAACCTGTGTCCCGCTGGTCGAATACGACGATCGGCCCTGTCCTTGCGGGAGCGGCTACAGCTGTTGCGAGTCGAGCAACACCTGTCTCCCGGACGACGAGTATCGAGAGGAGTCGTGTCGCCCGGCCGCGGCTGGTGCCAGCAAAGGAGGCTCGTCAGGCTCGAGCAACCGCCCGGATGGCGGCGCTGGTGGAACGTTCACGGCGGGTGGCGCGGGCAACGGGAGCGTGGACACGTCGGGTAACGGTGGCGTGGCCGGGGTGCCCGCCGAGGCCGGTAGTGCGGGCGACGGTGCCGGGGCCGGTGGCGCTGCCGGCAGCGGTCCGGTCGTGCACGGGCCCTGCGACGCCTACTCCCGCAAGGCCAACGTGCTGATGCTGGTCTACAACCCGATCCTGGAGAGCCAGGGAGGCGTCGACCTCCAGGCGTACACGAACGTCGCGGACGCGAGAGCGCTGGCAGCGACGCTCGCGCAGCAGCTCACGTCCTCGAGCGCCGGCGTCGTCAACTACGACATCGTCGAGGCCCGCTACCTGTCCGAGTGGCCCACCCAGCTACCCGGCGCCCAGCCGCTCGACGAGGAGACGTTCACGGCCGGGCTCTATGACAACGTGACGTACGAGGATCCGCCGGGCGGCAACGCCGACTACGCGGCGATCTTCGCCGAGCAGAAGCTGTGTGAGGCCGTGCAGCAGCACGACATCTCGGAGATCTGGCTGTGGGGCACGAGCAGAGACCAGGTCAGCTTTGGGTTCGAGCCGTACAGGTACCGTCTGGCCAACGGATTGCCCGGGAATCCTAGCCCGTCCGACGAAGAGCTCTACGAAGCCCGCTCGCTGGATCTACCGGACTGCGGTAGGACCCTGTGGGTGATGGGCTTCGAGTACCACCTCGATGCGAGCTGGGCCCACCGCGTGTACAACGAACGCGCAGGCGAGCTGATCGAACGCGCGCTGCGGACGGAGAGCCTGACCCCCGAGCTCGACGACGATCTGTGGGCTCATTTCAGTCGTTTCGGAGCCGAGGGCGCCAGTGTTGGCACGCCCTGGTTTCCGCCGAACGCTGGTCGCGACGGCGAGTCCGCGCTCGCCGACTACGACGACCTCGAGCCCGTTCTGTCCGATGCGAGCATCTGGTTCACGTATCCCGACGTCAGCGGCGCCCCGAGCGAGATCAAGTGCTCGGCCTGGGACTGCTCGCCGCTTGGTTTTCAGAGCTGGTACTCATTTCACATTCCACGCGCGAACGGCGTGGCCTCCAACGGCACCTGTAACAACTGGTGGAAGTACGTGGCCGACCCCGACGCCACGCTGGAAGCGTGCTCGGGCGACGCGTGCAGGCCGAACGCAGCCAACGGGCTTCCGTGCGCCAGCGACTCGGATTGCGCCTCGGGACACTGCGCTTGCGACCAGACCGCGACGATCTGCGTCGAGGAAGCCGGCGACGGCTGTCCGCGCGCCAACTGGGCGTTGTGCACGACCGGCGACGACTGCCTCTCGGGCTACTGTGGATGTAACTGGGACTTTGCGCCCAAGCGCTGCTTGCCGTCCAGCGACTACCCTCTCGACTGTCGCGAGCCCGAGCCAGCCGGAAATTAAAAAAGGCCGCTGCCCGATAACGGTGCAGCGGCCCGATGCTCGAAGCATCATCTTCCCCGGTTAAGGGGAACATTGTGTTGGCTTCAAACTTTGTCGGTTTCTCAGCTTCTCCAATGGCCGTCGGACATTGGGCCCGATACCGACGACCACTGGCGATTGAGATTAGACCTCTCGAGATGCCTGTCAATGGGCTGACTCCACTACGAGGCTCGAAACCAGGACGCAAAATTGCGTGACTCGAGACAGGCCGGAAATATGGAGTAGGCTCGAAGCCGCATGCCACTGGATCTGCGGAGCAGCGCCGCCAGGCTCCTGATCGTCGGCTTTCACGGGCGAAGGCTCGAAGCCGAGCTGGAGAGCTTGCTCGAGCGCGGAGTGGGGGGAGTGATCATCTTCTCCCGCAACGTGGGCGCTCCCGCCGAGGTGGCCGAACTCACCTCCGCCATCAAGCGCCGTGCCGCCCGCCCGCTGGTGGTCAGCGTGGATCAGGAGGGTGGCAACGTCCTGCGCCTGCGCGAGGGTTTCACGCCCATCCCCGCCATGCGCACGGTCGGCGCGGCGGATGACGGCGAGCTGTCGTTCGCGCTGGGCAGGCTGATGGGACGTGAGCTCCGCGCGGTCGGATTCGACCTCGATTACGCCCCGGTGCTGGACGTGGACACCAATCCGCAGAACCCGGTGATTGGTCCGCGTTCTTTCGGGCGTACACCGGACGTCGTGTCTTGGCACGGGCTTGCGCTCATGACGGGGCTCGGCTCCAGCGGCGTCGCGGCCTGCGGCAAGCACTTCCCGGGCCACGGTGACACACTGCAAGACTCGCACCTCGACCTGCCGCGCCTCGAGCACCCGCTGGAGCGCCTCGAGAGCGTGGAGCTCGTACCGTTCCGAGCTGCGGTCAAGGCCGCCATTCCAGCCTTGATGACCGCGCACGTGATCTTCCGGGAGCTCGATCCGGAGTGGCCGGCGACGATGAGCTCGCTCATCGTGCGCGCAATTTTGCGCAACCAGCTCGGTTACGAAGGCCTGGTGGTGAGCGACGATCTCGAGATGAAGGCCATCGCCGACCACTACTCGCTCGAAGACGTGCTGGTGCGAGGCCTGAACGCGGGTGTCGACGCCTTTCTCTGCTGCCACTCGGCCGAGAAGATGCACAGCGCCATCGACACCATCGCCAGCGCCGTGGCCAAGGGTCTGGTCCCGGCTTATCGCTTCGAGCAGGCGGTCGAACGCATGACGAATTTCGCCATGCGCTGGGCGGCCCCGCCCATCGACGCCTTCGATGGCAGTCTCCTCGCCAGCCCCGAGCACCTCGCTCTGGTCGAGCAAGTCGTCAGCCGGGCAGGCGGACCTCCCAGCGTGCCGCCGCCGGATCCGACGGTGATGCTCGACCGCAAGCTGCCGTCGGACTGAGCCGCGCTCAGGGCGGCAGCTGCATCAAGAGCTCGGTGGCCGCCTGCTTCGGGGTGCGATCGGCGTTGAAGATCCCCCAGTGCGCGCCAACCTCGCCCTCACCCGAGGTCGCCTTCCAGTTCTCGTCGAACGCGGAGAAGGGCCAGAAGGGCAGACTCAAGGGACCGAGGCTGGCGGCCAGCTCACGGAAGTAGCGGGCCTGATTCGCTTCGCTACCCACGGCCGTCGTCGTCAGGTCTTCCGACATGTTGTCGAATTGTGAGGGCCAGCCGGTTTCGCCCAGGAACATCGTCTTGCCTGGATAACCGGCAAGCATGTCCTGGTATCGGCTCGTGATCAGCGCGGCCGCATCTTCGATGTCGGCGCCCGCCCACCAGCCGTAGGTGTGCCAGATCATGATGTCGACGGCCGCCGCCAGGTTCGGACGGACCTCCATCCAGCGGGGGTAGGTCTCCGCCACGGCGATGGGTACGTCGACGGTGATGTTGTCGCGCGCCATCTGGACGAAGGCGAGCAGGTCCGTTTCCACCAGGCCGTTGTCCTCGGTGCGGTTGAGCACCTCGTTGCCCACCACGGCCGCCTTGATCGACGGATGGTTCTCGTTGACCAGGGCCGCGAGCGCCATCACGTTGGGCCCGTCGCTCGCAAGGCCGTCGATCCAGGCGCCGACGTAGAGATCGAGACCGAGCTCGTCGCAGAGCGCCGGCACGAAGGCGTTTCCGCCGTCGGTGCCGTAGATGCGAACGCCGTCCACCAAGGGCTTGAGCAGCTCCAGATCGGAACGGACCTGCTCCATCGTGGGCTGGGCTGCGCCCGGAGCCTGGCCGTCGCGGTACGGCGAGTACGCGATGATGGAGATCGGCTTGCCGCTGCCGACGGGCGGCGCTCCACCCGTGCCCGCGGTTGCGCCACCCGTCCCTCCGGGAGCTCCACCGCTGCCCGCGCTGGCGGCGACTCCGCCCGTGCCAGCGGCGACACTGCCGCCGCTGCCGCTCGTCGCGCTGCCGCCGGACCCACCAGGGTTCGAGGACCCTCCTTGCGCGCCGCTCCCGCCAGTCCCCGCGCTGGGCATGGGTGTCGTCGGAGGCGCGGTTTCGGCGGTACAGGCAGCGGCCGAGCCAACGGCCAGGGCAGCGAACAGCAGGACTCTTGCTCTCGAGGTCATCTTCTTTGCGGAGGCCATGGGCGCGGCCGAATCATCCAGAAACTTTCGTCAGAGCGGGCTTTTTTCGACCTGACTGGCCGCTTACAGCACGGCGGTCCGAATGTGATGGCAGCGGGTGAGGAAGCACCTCGAGGTGTCCGCAGACGCTCGCCGTGATCAGGCGTGGAAACGCAGAGGGGCACCCACCACTCATGGACGTGGCCAAGCTTTCGCGCTGCCTGTCCGCGGCGATGCTCGTGGTGAGTCTCACGGCTGCCCCCGCGCGAGCCGAAGGCCCGCCCATCGCGGTCGCCACGCCGGCGCAGCAGAAGGATTTCGGCAAGAAGCTGGCGCGAGGCAACAAGCTGTTCAAGGCCGGAAAGTTCGACGAAGCGATCAAGGTGTTCGAGCAGGCCTACGAGGTCGTGGCCGATCCCGAGGCGCGCCTCATGATCGCGCGGGCGCAGCAGAATCAAGGTGAGCTGCTCAAGGCGCACGCCGAGTACTCGGCTGCCGTCGCCGAGCTCGAAGCGTCCGTCCAGCACGGCGACAAGTATCGTGACCTGCTGAAACGCGCGCAGAAGGAGCTCGCCGAGCTCGAAGGCGTCGTGTCGTGGGTCACGATCAAGTTGCGCCACGCACCCGCGGGCACCAGCGTGACGATCGAGGGCGAGCCGGTCGAGAAAGAAAAGCTCGGTCGACCGCTGCTCTTGCCGCCCGGGCTGGTGAACATCGTCGCGACCACGCCGGACGGCCGCGAAGCAAGTCGTCAGCTCACGCTGAATGCGGGACAGCGCACGAACGTGGAGCTCGCCTTCGTACGCGATGACGTTGCCGAGCCCGCCGTCGCAGAAGGGGAGGAGCAGGACGAGGAAGAAGCCGGAGCAAGTTCCTCGTCGGGCAACGGGACTCGCACGGCGGCGCTCATCGCCGGAGGTGTTGGCATCGCGGGGTTGGCCACGTTCGGCATCTTCGGTGCCATGAGCAACTCGAAGTACAGCGAGCTCGAGGACGCCTGCGCGGGTGATCGCTGCGACCCGAGTCGCGAAGACGACATCGATGCCGGTAAGCGCTTTCAGACGATCGCCAACGTCGGGCTCGCGGTCGGTGTCATCGGGCTTGGCACTTCGGCTGCGCTGTTCATTTTCGGCTCCGGATCTGCCAACGAGCCGCAGGAGGCGGCCGGCCTGAACGTGAGCGTCGGCCCGCGCTCGATCCAGGTGCGAGGGAGGTTCTGATGCGGACGCTGCGCGGGCTACTGGCACTGGCCACCGTCGTCGGTGTCGCCCAGTCGTGCACCAACGACTTCGACAAGTTCGACGTTGGTGTCGGCGGCGCCACGTCCGTAGCTGGCACGACGTCTCGGGGCGGCACGACCGTCAACACCGGCGGCACGATCGCTCGTGGCGGGACGGGCTCGAGCGCCGGCGGTGACACGGGCGTGGCCGGCGTCGACGCGTCTGCAGGCGCGGAGTCCATGGCGGGAGCACCGAGCGGGGGCGGCGCTGGCGGCGCACCCGAGGGCTGTCAGGAGGCGATCGACAGCGACGTCCTTCATTGCGGTGAATGCGAGCGCGCCTGCGACTCGAGCGGAGTGTCGGGGCTCGAGTGCAGCTCCGGTACCTGCACGTCGAGCTGCGCGCCCGGGTTTGCGAACTGCTCTCAGCCAGCGCTTGGACCGGACGACGGCTGCGAGACGGACGTGAGCGCCGATACCGCGCAATGCGGCGGTTGCGACAACGCCTGTCCGACCGGCTTTGCCTGCAGCAGCGGTCAGTGCGCCTGTGACAATAGCGGCGACTGCGGCAACGGCGGCGGTGTGGATTGCGTCTCCGGACAGTGCGAGTGCGACAGCGTGCTTTGCCGGCCTGGCGAGCAATGCCGCGCGGCCGGCGGCGATCGCTTCTGCTCGTGCAACGACAGCACCGGGCCCGGCTGCGCCGCCAACGAGTTTTGTTGTGCCGCCGGCTGCACCGACGTCGAGTCATCGGCGCTCGACTGCGGCGCGTGCGGACGGAGCTGCACCAGCGGGTTCGAGTGCGTGTCTGGCGCCTGCGAGTGCGACAGCGCCGAGGACTGCGGCGGCGCACCGGTGGCCGGCGACGCCGGAGCCGGAGG
>DATLIL010000998.1:0-8175 GCA_035539475.1 Polyangiaceae bacterium | reverse complement strand
GTGCAGCGCGCCGTGAAGGAGTTTTTTGGACGCGACCCGCACAAGGGCGTGAACCCCGACGAGGTGGTGGCGGTGGGCGCCGCGATTCAAGCCGCTGCGCTCGGCGGTCAGATCGACGAAGTGCTGTTGCTCGACGTGACGCCGCTGTCGATCGGCGTCGAGACCGGCGGCGGTGTTTCGACCAAGCTCATCCCGCGCAACACGACGGTGCCCACCGAGCGCAGCGAGGTCTTCACGACCAGCGTCGACAACCAGCCGTTCGTGCCGATCCACGTCTTGCAAGGCGAGCGCGAGATGTCGGCCGACAACCGCAGCCTGGCGCGCTTCGAGCTCACCGGCATTCCACCGGCTCCGCGCGGCGTGCCCAAGATCCAGGTCACCTTCCGCATCGACGCCAACGGCATCCTCTCGGTCGAGGCCAAGGACCTCGGCACCGGCCGCACGCAGGCGATCAGCATCACCCCGACCAGCGGTCTCAGTCAGGCCGAGGTCGATCGGCTCGTCGACGAGGGCGACAAGTTCAAGGAGTCGGACCAGCTGCGCCGCGATCTGGCCGAGATGCGCAACCAGGCCGAAACGCTGATCTACACCACCGATCAGGCGCTCGAAGGCTACGCCGACTTACTGGACCCGGAGAAGCTCGCCTCGGTGCGCAACGACGTCGAATCACTGCGCAAGATGCTGGGCAGCGGCGCTTCGCTCGACCACCTGCGCGACGCCTACGCCAGGCTCGAAGCGGCGACGTTCGAGATCGCCGAGGCCATGTACGGCGGCTCGACCGAAGGCTAACCGCAGCTCGGCTTCGCGGCGCAGGGCTGCGCCACGAAGCTGCCGCGCAGATCAACCGTGTCGTCGACGGCGGAGAAGGTGCCGCGGATCTCGTCGTCCGAGACCGACTCGAGTGTCACGGATCCGCTCTCCGCGGTCATGGCAGTGAATCCGCAAGGCCCCGACGACTTCATGTACGAGACGACCGAATACGAGAGGTCCGCGTCGCGCGCGTTCAGGTCGTAGATCACGTCGTAGGTGCCGGGCGCGGGCGACGTCCCCGAGGGGAAGTGGACGCCGATCTCGGCGTACTCGGTTCCCGAGGGGACCGTCGCTGGGTGGCACTGATCGGCGCGGCTGAAGTACACGAGGAGGTGTTGCCCGTCGTCGCGTGAGTCCACGTAGAAGACCGAGTCCTCGGGACGGATGTCGTCGGGCAAGTCGTACTTGTGCGCTTCGCCACACGACAGCAACAGGCCGGCGGCCAACGCGAGCAGCGAGCGCTTGCCCGACATCGATCGCCGAAACTAGCGACCGCTGCTGGTCTTGGACGGGCCGACTACTTCGCCGAGCATCACCTTGGCCACTCCTGGTCGACCCTGAGTCGAGGTCCAGACGCTGACGGTGGTGTCGTTGTCGGGGAAGAAGGTGTCGACCCTCACGATCTTGCCGGTCCGCCCATCTCGGAGCGTGACGAAGCGCCGATCGTTCATGAAACGATGGATGTCTCTGAGGGTGGTCATGGAACTCCCGGACGACACAGGACCGGCCTCCCGGCTCAGGGGCCTACGGCGTCCGCACCCGTACAGTAACGTCGGAGCAGCGAATTGTCAGATTTTTTGATTTCTCGGGCCGGGACCAACCCGCTCGACCCGGCGCGTCAGTCGCCCGAAGAAGCCAGCTTCTGCTCGATCGCCTCGAGGTGAGCGTTCACCTGCGGATCGCGCTGACGCAGCGCTTCAACCCGGCGAACCGCGCTCATGACCGTGGTGTGGTCGCGGTTGCCGAAGGCGCGGCCGAGCTCGGGGAAGCTGCACTTCAGCCGCTGCCGGCAGAGGTACATCGCGACCTGGCGAGCGAAGGCCACGCTCTTGTGGCGGTCCTTGCTGAGCAGGTCCGAGTTCGAGAGCCGGAAGTGGTGGCAGACCGCGCGCTGGATGTCCTCGACGCTCATCACCTCGGCGCGCCGGGGCGCGACCAGGGCGAGCTCGGTCCTGACGAAGTCCAGGTCGATGGAGCGGGCCGTGAGCGAGGCCTTGGCGGCCAAGCGGATCAGAGCACCTTCGAGCTCGCGTACGTTGCTCTGCACGGTCTGCGCGAGCAGCACGGCCACGTCGTCGGAGACCTGAATGCTCTCGAGCACCGCCTTCTTGCGCACGATGGCGACACGCGTCTCGAGCTGCGGTACCTGAATGTCGGCGACCAAACCCGAGCTGAAACGCGAGACGAGGCGCTCGGGCATGCGCTGCAGCTGCTGCGGGTACTTGTCGCTGGTCACCACGATCGGGCGATCGGCGTCGTGCAACGCGTTGAAGGTGTGAAAGAACTCTTCTTGCGTCTGCTCGCGGCCAGCGAGGAACTGGATGTCGTCGACCAGCAGGAGATCGCACTCCGCGCGGTAGCGCGCACGGAACTCGTCCATCTTGTGGTGCTGCAGTGCCTCGATGAACTCGTTGGTGAAGTGCTCGGCCGAGACGTACACCACGCGCGCCTCGGGCCGCTCTGCCAGCACCTTGTGCGCGATGGCGTGCATCAGGTGGGTCTTGCCGAGACCCGTGCCGCCAGCGATGAACAGCGGGTTGTAGCGGGGGCCACCACCGCCCGCGGAAGCGAAGGCCGCGGCGTAGGCCAACTCGTTCGACGGGCCGACCACGAAGTTCGAGAAGGTGTGCTTCGGGTTCAGCGCTGCCGTCACCTGCTGACGGTTGGCCACGACGCCGGGTCGCTCCGAACGGGGCGGCCGAACCGACGGCGGGGCAACCGGCTCGCTGATCCTCGGGCGGGCGGACGGACGACGCGGCTCACTCACCGGGTTGGTGAGGTCGCCCGAGATGGCCCAGCGCACACGCAGACCATGAGCGCTGTCACCGAGCAGGCGCTCGAGCGTCGTCAGCAGCTCGGGCAGGAAGTGCTCCTTGACCCAGTCGCGAACGAACTCGTCACGCGCGGTGAGCGACAGCAAGCCCTGCTCGAGGCCGTCGAACTGCACGCCCTGGAACCACTGGTCGAACGACGCCGGCGAGCGCCGGCGGGTGTCGTCCACGGCGTCGCGCCAGGCGCGCTCCGGCTTGGGCTCCTTGATCGACATCGGGATCTGCGGGGTTTCGTTAGTCACTTCCGGAACATCCCCACGTTATCCACAGGACTGTGGACAAGGCTGTTGCTCGTGTGTGGCTTAGCAGCTTCGTCGCATTGCCCAGAGATCACCCAGATAGACTCCTGATGACAGGCTCGAAACGGGTGACGTCGTCGATCGCCTCTTCGAGAGACGACCTCGTCAACCACGGAAAGCGGGAGCTAGCACCGCTTGTGAACAAAGTTCAATCCCCGAGTTCGTGCGCTGCCGCACTCCGCGGGAATGTCGCTAGATCGTAACACGCTGGCGTGAGCGTCCTCCAAGTTTCGCCCGACGACAGTTCCTCACGCGATCGTTAACCTCGCAAACTCATTGAGCACTCGGGTCACTGCAGCAGCCCCCCCCTTTGCGATCGGCGGCAACTTCCGACGTTTCTCTCGTCAAGAGATCACTGTCGAAAACTTGCCTGGCCCCACGGCCGCCCATCACTGATCAAACGGCACCCTTCAGCGCCGCAATGCTCGTCGCTTTGTTGCCCGTCGGCGCGTCGCAAAGGTAGGCGCGAGAGACACGAATGATTTTTGGCCGGCTCGGCGCTCGCCGCTGCTTCTGGTTGACGGCGTACTCGATCGTCGCCTTCGTCGCGCTGCCGCAAGCAGCGCAGGCGGAGCCGAGCGAGCTACCGCCAAACATCGGCTACAACTACAACGAGATCGAGACGCCACGCATCGCCGGCATGGGCGGGGCCCAGCGCGCGCTGTCCAACTCGATCTCGGCGCTGTTCGTGAACCCAGCCAACATGGCGGCGTCGCGCGTGTACCACCTGGGAGCGCTGGCGCAGATCTGGCCCGAGGCCAAGCGCCAGAGCTACGGCGCAGGCGCGGTCGATTCGATCGTGTCGGCCTCGCGCGTGGCCGGTGGACTCGGCGCCACCTACAATTTGCAGGATATGGACGGCATCGAGCGCAAGTGGACGGACGTGCGCTTTGCCCTCGCCTTTCCCTTCAGCGAGCAGTTCTTGGCTGGCGCGGCCGGCCGCTACATGTGGCTCTCGCAGGATGGCGAAGGGCAGCTGCAGTCGAGCCCGGCTTCCGAAGGTTTGCCCGACAAGGACATCCTCAAGAGCATCACCTTCGATCTGGGGGTCACGGTCAAGCCCTCGCCGGCCTTCGCGATCTCGGTCGTGGGCAACAACCTGTCCAACCCCGACCACGGCTTTCAGCCGATGAGCGTCGGCGGCGGGCTGGGCCTCACCCTCGGCGACTTCGGTCTCGAGGGCGACGTCGTCAGCGATTTCGGCAGCTGGGACGAGAACACTCTGCGCGCCATGCTCGGCGGCGAGGGACTCTTTGCCGACCACTTCGCCGCCCGACTCGGTTACCGCTTCGACCAGGGCGCGGAGAGCCACGCCATCAGCGGCGGCGTCGGTTACATCGATCGCGCCTTCGACGTCGACATCGCGGTGCGCCGCACGGTCGAGGGCGACGGCGCTACCGCGATCGTGTTCGGCTTCTCCTACCACCTCGAAGCCAGCGGGCTCACGCCGTCAGCCGGCGATACGTTCTAGCGCGGCCAGACCGAGCTCGACGTCCTGCTGCGAGAGCTCGCTCGCGTCGGGTAGTCGCGCCGTCTCGCGCAGCTCTTCGCGAGCGCGCGGGTTTCGGAACCAGTCCTCGTCGTGACGCTGAACGAGATCATGGTTGCGCTGGGCCGCGAGCAAGAGAGCGCCGAAGCGCTGAGCTTGATCGAAGCGCGGCATGAGCCAGACGCCGGCCAGGCGAGGATCGCATTCCAGGCCAAAAGCCCGGGCAAACGTCTCCGAAAAGGCGTCGCGAAAGGCCTGACCGCCTTGCAGCGCAGGCTGGACGAGCAGTGTGCAGAGAGCCGTGGCCCGCGCATTGGCGAGCAGCGCGTGAGCGAGCCGGCGGCGGAAATCGCCCAGCGCGTGGCGCGGAACCTCGAGCCGACGCTGAGCGAACGCAGGCAAGAGCGGCAGCGCCGCGAACAAGGCGGCGTGTGCGTGCTCGCCGAGCCCGAAGGCGTCACGAGTAGCGGCGAACGCCAGGAGCTCACTCTTGATGGCGCGCGCGAAGGCTGCCCCGAGTGCGCCGAGCCCGCGAACGAAGCTCGCCGGTGCGAGCGGCGGCGGGAGCTTGCCGGGGTCGATGGCTAGCCCCTCGAACCAGCGCACGGCGTCGACGAGCTCGATCAGCGAGCGCGTGCTGAGGTGCGTCGGGAAGCTCCCCCCCGCGCGGCTGGCGAGCAAAACCTCGAGCAGTCCGGGCAGATCGTCGGGAGCGTGCTCGAGGTAGGCGTCACGCGTCGCGTCGAGCAGCTTCGCCGCGGCCTCGAGCGCGTGTCCTCCGGGCAACCACAGGGCGTCGAAGCGTTGCGCACCGAGCCGCTCACGAAGCTCCGCGCGACGCTGCCAGAGCTCGAGACGCTCGGCCGCGAGCTTGGCGCCGTGTTCGCGGAGGACGCGCAACCACGACCCTCGCCGATCGCGATCCGCGAGGGCGCTCAGCAGCACGCGCTGGAGAGGGATTTCCTGGGACTCTGGCGGCTCGTGCCACCAGGCGTCGGCGCTGCGCACGAGTGCGGCGCGGTGCAGGTGCTGCTCGCCAAGGCGAAACACCCAGCGTTGCTGCGCAAAGCTGAACACTCCGGCCGGCGCTTGCTCTAGCTCGCGCAGAAGCTCGAGCGTGGTGAAGGCGCCCTGATTCTCGAAGCGGTGATCGCGAGCGCTGCCGGCGCGCAGCGCCCGCCGAAAGCCGAGCCAGGCCCTGGCGACCTCGGCCAGGCGGCGATCGAGCGTGAACGGGTCCGGCGCGAGCATGCGCCGTCCATACTAGAGCCTGCTGCCGAAACCCAGCGTGAGGCGCAGCGCGAGCACGTAGGCACCGAGCAACTGGCCGTGGCGATCGACGTCGAGCGCCGCGCAGCGCGCACCGGAGCTGCACAGCTCGTTGCTGGTGGCGAAGCTCCGCAGCGCCGACAACGACGGCCCGAGCCGAACCTGCTCGCCGAGGTAGAAGTCGACGCCGCCGCCGATGCGTCCACCCACGCCGAACGAACGCTGCTCGAAGTGCGGCTGGCCCAGCGGCAGCGCGGCCGTGCGTTGCGCTCCCGCACCGAGCCAGAGCTCGAGATAAGGTTCGATGCGTCCGCTCTCGAGCATGTACACGCGCGCACCCACCGACGCTTCGTAGAGGCGACCGCTGGCTCGGTCCGGCGCCGTGTCCGCCTTGCCTCCAAAGTCCGCCAGGTGAAACGCGCCGCCGAACGCGAAGTACGGGCCCGGACGCCAGAGCGCAGAGAGCCCGAGGAAGAGTCCGGGAGCGAGCGCACCACAGGGAGCGCCCTGGTCCACGCGACCGCCGCAGCTCGGCAGCGCTGCGCCAACATCCGCTCCGAGCTCGAGCACGCGGCGCGAGAAGTCCGGAGCGCGCTCGAGTGCCCGGGGCTTTTCCGCCAGCGGCGACGCGGGGGTCCCGACAGTGCTCCCGTCCCAGGGCGCGTAAGGCTCCGGTGCTCCAGGAGCCGGCTGGGCGACCGCGACGCCGGGCAAGAGGCAAAGCAGCGCGAGTACCAGGGCGGCGAGCTGAGGAAGTGTCATGAGGCCCCCCTGAGTCGGTCAGCTCGGGCCACAGTTGAGTAGAATCGACGTCGTGGTTCGTCGTTTGCCGGTCGTTCAGACCCCGCCCTCCGAGGACGCCGAAGCGCATGCCCGCTCGCCCTGGCACTGGGTGCTGATCGGCGCCGGCTTCACCGTCACGTTCTGGCTACCGCTGGCGACCCTCGCCGCCTGGATGGAGAGCCGCGTCCTCGTCGTCCTCTCCTTCATCATTGCCGCCCTGCTCGCGGGTGTCCTGGTGGGCAAGTTCGGCCTGCGTGCCAAGCTCGGCCATGTGGCGCTCGGCGGCCTCTCCGGTGGCACCCTCGGCTTTCTGCTGGCTGCCCTGGGTGGTGGGGTCGACTCCTGGATCGCGGCGCTCGGCGCCCTGTCCGCCTTGGCCGCCAGCGGCGCCGCCTCCGCTGTCGCCGGCGGCTTGCTCGGTCGCCGCCTGCGCGGGCGCTCAGGCCAGGTCCAGTAAGTCGCTAAACTCGCCGCCTGGCTGGACGGGCGCGCTCGCAGTCTCTCGTGCGATGGCGGGCTGCACGGGCGGCCGGGCTAGGCTAGGCTTTCCGCCATGAGCCGCCTGGATGACGAGCTGGCAGAGGCCGTCAACGACGCCGAAAAGGAAGCCGAAGCGGTCGCCGTGGCCGCGCCGGTCGCGCCCGCAGTACAGAGCCAGCGCAAGACCCGAAACGTCGGGCTGCTGATCGGAGTGCTCGCCATCGGCGGCGGCGTGTTGCTGCTGGCGATGACGAGCTTCGACGGTTCGGGCGCGTACTCGCGCGACGTCGCTCAGATGCTGGAGGACAAGGAGGACCTGGTCGGGCGCAACGTCCGGCTCACCGGCGCCCTGGTCCGCGGCTCGCTGCGCAAGCGCGACCAACCTTGCGAGTACCGCTTCGAGCTCACTTCCACGGAGAAGAAGGGCGGCCCCAACATCCCGGTGCGCTACGCCGGCTGCGTGGTCCCCGACACCTTCCGCGACGTGCCCGGCATGGACACGCTCGTCACGGCGCCCGGCAAGCTCGATCCCGCGGGGCACTTCCAGGCCACCGAGATCATGGCCAAGTGCCCCTCGAAGTATGAGATGAAAGAGCTCGCCGCAAAGGGTGAGCGCGCGCCGCACGAGGCGGTTGGGCCCGCCGAAACGCAGAAGTACTGAGCGCTTAACAATGTGGGACAGATTCCTTCGCGCCTGCCGGCGCGAGCCCGTCGACGTCACGCCGGTCTGGTTCATGCGCCAGGCGGGCCGTTACATGGCCGAATATCGCGCGATCCGCGCGAAGCACACGCTGCTGGAGATCTGCCGCCAGCCCGAGCTCGCCACCGAGGTCACGCTGCAGCCGGTGCGCGCGCTGGGCGTCGACGCGGCCATCCTCTTCGCCGACATCCTCTTGCCGCTCGAGCCGATGGGCGCGCCCTTCGAGTTCGCGGCCGGCGAGGGTCCCGTCATCCACGAGCCGGTGCGGGATCGCGCGGCCGTCGACAAGCTCCA
>DATLIL010000997.1:0-9256 GCA_035539475.1 Polyangiaceae bacterium | reverse complement strand
GGATTGTACGACTGCGGTCTCGCCGATCCTGCCCGTGGTCGAGGACGAGCACTCGGTCAGCGCCTGCCCATCGGGGCACGACGCTTCGACGGTCTTGAAAGCGGGGTCACAAAAGAGGACGCAGCCGTTCTTCGTCACGCTATCGAAGGTCTGGACGACGTGCGAGTCGAGGACGAAACCAGCCGAGCTCTTGCCGGTGATGTTGTCCCAGGCCACGGTCGCGCCGCTGCCCGGCGTCGCCAGCGCGGAGCGCAGGCCGCCGACGGCGGTGTCCGTGTAGCCCTGAGCGCTCGTCACGGCGGCGGCATCACCCGAAGCGCGGGCCGCAGCTTCGTCGCTCAGCGCTTGCTGGGCGGCGAGTGCGTCGGCGGCGCGCCGGGCGTCAACGGCGGCGATCTCCTGCGCCAGCGCCGTGTCTGCGGCCTGCCGGGCCACGGCCTCGGCGTTGTCAGCCGCCAGCCGTGCCGCCGCTTCTGCGTTCAGACCGTTGCTCAGCGTGGATTCGGCCGCCTCCGCGCGCGCCCGCTCCGCCTCGACCGCTGCCTTGACCGCCGCGACGGCCGCTTCCCAAGCGGCCCGTTCCGCCGCCAGCGCGGCTTCGAGTTCGTCCTGGAGTACCACCTCGGGGGGCAACGCGAAGATCGGCACACTCAGCACCGTTGACGCCACGGGCACCGCCTCGAGTCGATTTTCGATCCACGGCATCCACGCTGGGGTCTGAGAGGTATCGCAATAATCCGCCCCGTCGTTCTTGACGGCGCGGCTGCAGGACTCGAGCACGACCCAGAGCGAGCCGTTGAACAGATTGTCGTCGGGGTGACCGTCGAGGCCGAAAGCCGTGGCGAAGCCCTCGGGATCGCTCGACCCCACGACCAGGTGGGCTACGCCTCCCGACGTGGTCACGTAGCCGAGCTCTTCGCTGTAGATCGACGTGTCGTGACTGCCGTCCTCCCCGATTGCGTAGAACGTCACCCGGCCAAGCGCGGGCCCGGACATCGGCTGTCCCTGGCCTCGATTACGCGAGAGCGGCCGGGAGAGATCGAACTCCACGGCCTGAGCCAGAACCTCGGTCGTGGTGAACGCAAGACAGAGCGCAGCGGTCGCGCCGACGAACCAGGCCTTGAGGGCACGCATCGGAACCTCGCTTGATGAAGATTGAGCGAGGTCGTGATGTACGGTTGTCGCAGTCCTTCTGAAATAGTCACTTCTTCGGTCACGGGTAACGCAGGCCGTGGTCGTAGGGGTAGAGCACGCTGGCCGGCGGGCTCGACAGGTTGCTGTAGTGCGCGCCGGTGTCCTCGCAGGCGTCGTTCGTACCGTTGCTGTTGGCGTCGGTACCGCTGCTCGGGCAGTAGTTGACCGGTGTGTCGGTGGCGTCGACCTTCCACGTCACCGGCAGCTTGCCGCTGAAGCCCGCGCCGTTCACGCGATAGAGCACCTCGCCCACGCCGCGCCCCTCGCTGCCCGGGTACCAGGCCATGACGATGGCTTTGGTGCTCGCGTCGTTGACGAAGCCCTGAATGTCGACCGGACGACCACCGACGATCACCACGACGCAGCCGTTCGTCGCGGTGCAGCTGCCGGAGCCGTCGTGATCGGGATCGGAGTCGTCACCCAGCCATTCCACGTAGCTCTGGCTGCTCTCGGACACGACGCGGATGCCGACGCTGCAGCCCGTGCTCACCACGTTGGCGCCGAGCGCGACGATGCCCGCGCGGATGGTCTCGCCGACCATGGTCCCCTCGGGCACGTCCCAGCCCAGGGTCCAGCCGCCCGCCTGCGCGCGCAGGTTGTCGGCGCCGTTGCCGTTGATGCACACGCTGGTGCCGAGCGAGAGCGGCAGGAAGCTACTCGTGTTCTTGAGCAGCACCAGCGATTCACGCACGGCCTGTCGCGCTACGTTGCGGTGCGTGCTCGAGCCGATCGAACTGATCTCGGTACGGTTGGCGAACGGGCGCTCGAACAGGCCGAGCTGGACCTTCTTGGTCAGGATGCGGCTGACCGCGTCGTTGATGCGCGACGTCGTGACCCGGTTGGCGTTGACCTCGCTCGTCAGCGTGCTGATGAAGGTCGAGAAGTTGTTCGGCTGCATGAACATGTCGACGCCGGCGTTGACCGAAGTGCGCACAGCCGTGGACAGCGTGGAGCTGATCGTATTGATGCCCTCCCAGTCCGAGATCAAGAAGCCGCTGAAGCCCAGCTCGGTCTTGAGCACGGTGTTCAGCAGGTAGCTGTTACCGTGCATCTTGGTGCCGTTGTAGCTGCTGTACGACGGCATGATCGAGCCCGCGCCCCGGCTGATCGCGTCGTAGTAGGCCTTGAGATGGATGGCGCGCAGCGCCGACTCGTTCATCTGCGCGTCGCCGCGATCGATGCCGGTGCCGCCTGGGTTCGAGCCGGTGCCCCAGACCGCGCCGCCGTCGCCGACGAAGTGCTTGGCCGTCGCCATCACGGCGTTGGCCGTACCGAGGCCGGCGCCCTGCAGGCCGGTGATCTCCCGGGTCATCAGCGTGGCGAGCTCGGGCGTCTCGCCGAAGCTCTCGTAGGTGCGCCCCCAGCGCTGATCGCGCGCTACGGCGATGGTAGGCGCGAAGGCCCAGGGCATGCCGGTGGCGTACATCTCCTTGGCGGTGATCTGCCCGATCTGCTCGACCAGCGCGGCGTTGCGCGTGGCGCCGAGCCCGATGTTGTGCGGGAACACCGTGGCGCCCAGCACCTTGGAGTGACCGTGCACGGCGTCGATGCCGTAGAGCAGCGGAATGCCGAGGCGCGTGCCCATGGCGGAGCGCTGCAGCGTGTCGGCGAGGTCGGCCCAGGCCGCGGGACTGTTCGGTTCCGGTTCGGTGAAGCCGCCGCTCAAGACGGAGCCGATGAACAGGCTTCCCACCTGCGACGCGGTCGTCGTGTCGGTTTCGCCCTGGGTCATCTGTCCGATCTTTTCGGCCAGCGTCATGCGACCGACGAGATCCGAGACCCGGCTGGCGACGCTGGCGCCGGGGTTCTTGTAGGTGGGCAGCGTCGCGCCGTCGTCGAGCTTCAGCCAGTCGAAGTTCATCACGCCGCTGGTCCCGCCGGCAGCGACCAGATACAGCGTGTGAGTGCCGCTCGTCGGCGTGAACGGGATGTCCTTCTCTTGCCAGGTGGTCCAGGCGCCCGTGCTCGGCGGAGCAAAGTTGGCGAGCAGCGGACCCGTCTTCGAGTCCATGCGCACCTCGAGCAAGCCGCCGGTGCTGTTCTTGGCCATCCGGACACGGAGGTTGCGCTTCCCGTCGAGGTTGACGTTCGAGTAGGCGAGGAAGTCGCCGCTGTCGAAGAAGCCGACGGTGGTGTTGCTATTCTCGAGCTGCGTACCGCTTTGACTGCTGTAGCTCTCGGCCTGGATGGTGCCGCTCGGCGGGGGAGGCGGTGGGGCAGCCGTCGTGAGCTCGATGTAATTGAGGTTGACGTTGCCGGTGTCGAACACGACGCGCAGCGTATGGTTGCCGGCGCCGATGCTCACGTTCGAGTAGCTGCGATCGGCAAAGCTCTGCCAGCCGCTGGACGGTGAGGTCAGCGAGCCCAGGTTCACGCCGTCGAGGTTGATGTGAAAGGTCTGACCAGTGTTGGCGCTGGCCACGCGAGCGATGACGTTGAATGTCTGCGCCGTGGCCGTAGTGATGTCGTACTCGAGCCACTCGGTGGCCGCCGTCCAGCCGACGTTGCAGACGCCGCCATTGTCGGTGGTGGCCTCCATGTCGACGCCGTCGTTGCGGTTGCATTGAGCACCGGAGTTCACGGTCGGCGTCGTCTCGAAGGCGCGCTCGTAGCTTTCAGCCTGAATTCGCGCCGGAACGGTGACGAACAGGGCCTGACCGACCGAGCCGAGCTCGCCGTCCTCTCCCGCTTCGAGCCCACCCAGGTCCTCAGCGCCACACGAAACCGTGAAACCCACTGCGACGATACCGAGCGTCCGCATACCCATGAAGAGACCTCCGTCGACGAACGTGCGAGTGAAAACGGCGCGTCTCGAGGCAAACCTTTCATCCCCGCGCTTCACCCGCCGGGAAGGCGTTCGATTTGTGGCACAGCGTGGGAGAGTGTCAGTCGCTCATCGCGCAAGAACGGCGTAGTCGCAGGCCGATCAGCAACGGCCAGGGCTCGCGCAGTACGCCGCCCCGACAACCGCAGGTCGGGCCACGTGCCGGGCGAATTCGTATGTTGCCTTGACTAACCATCCGCCGCTCTCGGCACAAACCTGTGATCACAGGTTCCATGACAGGAGGTGCAGAACGGGCTTCAAGATCGCCCTGACGCTGGCGCATAGTGCCCTCCATGAGGGTGAAGCTGCTGCCTACGTACATCTTTGTCCTGAGCCTGGCTGCCTGTAGCTCGGAACCTGCCCCCTCGCCCACACCCGACGCGAGCGGAGGCAGTGCTGGCACTCCTGCCGCGGGCGGTAGCGCCGGAGCCCCGAGCGCGGGAACCGGAGGCAGTGCAGCCGGCAGTGGTGGTAGCGCGGGCACAGCGACGGGCGGCGCTGGTGGTGCGACGGCCGGCAGCGCCGGTCAGGCCGGATCCGCTGGAACCGGCGGCGGCTCGGAAGGCGGAGCGGGCGGCGCTGAAGGTGGCCCCGACCTCGCCATCATGACGTTCAACATTCGCTACGGCACCGCCGATGACGGTGACAACGCCTGGCCGCTGCGAAAGTACCTGGTTTTCGAGATCATTCGCGACAAGCTCCCCGACTCCATGGGCCTGCAGGAGGCGTTGCTCTTTCAGCTCGAGGAGCTCGACGCCGAGTTTCCGGAGTACGACCGCGTGGGCGTCGGCCGCAACGACGGCGTGGAGTCCGGCGAGTTCGCCGCCATCATGTACAAGACCGAGAAGCTCGAGGTGCTCGACTCGGGCACGTTCTGGTTCTCCGACACGCCCGACGAGATCGGCTCGATCGACTGGGAAGCGTCGCTGCCGCGCATCTGCAGCTGGGCTCATTTCCAGGAGAAGGCGACGGGCCGCAGCTACTACCACTACAACATCCACATCGACAACGCCTCGGAGCTCGCGCGCGTCAACAGCGTCAAGCTCTTGATGTCGCGCGTCGTGGCGCGAGAAGTGACGACCGATCCGGTGATCGTGACGGGCGATTTCAACACCGGTGAGGCCAGCGTGCCGATCCAGTTCATGAAAGGCGCCACCACGATCGACGACAGCGAGAACCCGCTACCGCTGCTCGACTCCTTCCGCGTGGTGGACCCCGACGAGACCATGGTCGGGACCTTCAGCGAATTCACCGGCGTGAGCGACGGCGAGAAGATCGACTACATCTTCACGGACACCTTGCAGGCAATCGAGGCGGAGATCATCCACGACAACGACGCAGGTCGCTACCCGTCGGATCACTTCCCGGTGCGCGCGCTGTTCGACGGCAGCACCTGGCAGTAGCCGTCAGCGGCGCGGCCGGGTCGTGACCTCGACGTTGCCGAGCACTGCGCTGCCGATGATGCGCAAGAGCGGACCGCTGGCGCCTTCGGGTGGGACGCGGTTCACGGTCTCGAAGCTGCCGAGCACACTCGAGCCCTCACACTCCACGGCCAGCGTGGGCGGCACGGTGAGCTCCACGTTGCCGAACACCGCCTTCACGTAGAGGTGAGTCACGCCCGGCCCGAGCTCGACGTCGCGCAGATCGAGCTCGACGTTGCCGAAGACGGCCATGACGCGCATGCCGTCGTCGAGCCGAAAGCGTCCGCTCCGCTCGATGCTGCCGAGGACGGCCAAGGCGCGTCGCGGCGCGGTCTGAGCGGGGGGCGCGAGCGCCTGGCTGCGCGGCTCCACGACGGCGAGCGGTGCGGCTCCCGGCGTCAGATCGCCCACCAGCGGCGTGAGCTCTTCGACGGTCGCGGCGCGGTAGGCGCCGTCGACGCGCCGTTCGAACTCGTCCAGGCCGATCTCGTCCCTGGCAAAGCCGTCGGAGAGCCGTTCGAGCACCTGCTCGCGCGCGCCGCGCAGGGCCATTTTGCTCGGGTGCTCATCACCTTCCACGCCGCGGAGATATCACTCGCAGCGCGCTGCGACCAGGAAACCCATCAAATCTCGGACGCTGGCGCGGTCGTCGCCAGCGGCGCCCGGACGCGATAGAACGGCGCCGTGGCGAAGGAATGGTTCGGTCGTGGGCGCTGGTTTGGCATGGCGATGCTCCTGTGGTGCTCGCTGATCGTGCTCGGTGCTTGTCGTTTCAAGGAGCGCAAGGTCGAGCTCGATCGCTCCTTCTTGACGAGCGAGATCGAACGACGCTCGGAGGCAGCGGTGGCGAAGCCCAGCGTCGAGCTGCGCCTGAATCAACTGTTCATGGAGGCGTTCGGCGATCCGGCGCTGTCAGGGCGCGGAGACGCCCTGTTTGCGAAGCTGGGGAGCGCGCCCGAGCTCGAGGCCGACCTCGGCGCCGTGCAGGAAGAGATCACGAAGCTGCCGGCCCTGGGCAAGCTCGCGCGGCAGGTGGCGGCCGAGAATCCCGGTGCCAGTCCGGAGCAGATCGGTGAGCTCGTCGGCAAGAAGGTCGGGGGGGTGAGCGAGAGCCCGGAGTTCGATCGCGCCTTCGATCGCGCCTTCCAGCGATTGCTCGAGCGACCCGCGGTCCACGGCGTCTTCCAGCGCTTCGGCGAGAAGATCATGGCGAACGAGCAGATGCAGGCCGGCATCCGCAGCGTGCTGGACAGGCGCGCGACGGATGCCGTGCTCCAGCGACGGATCGTCGAGCTGAACGGCGGCGCGTTCCCCGACAAGGGGCAGGCCACTCGGCTGCTGCTCGACCATGCCTTCACGGAGGCTCGCCTGGAGCAACACTACGTCGAGCTCTTCTCGCTACCCGTCATGCGGAAGAGCATCGCCGCCGCCGGTGCCGAGATCCTGGCATCTCCGGCGTTCGAGCGGCACAGCCGAGCCATCCTGGTCATCCTCCTGCGCGACGCTGCCTTCCGCCAGGGACTGGTCGACGCGTTCGGCGTACTGCTCGAGCACGGCAAGGACGAGCAGGCCATGCAAGCAACGCTGGAGCGGGTGCTCGTCACCCCGCACGTGGAGCGAGCGCTGGTTCAGTTCATCAGCGAGCTGCTCGACGACCCCGAGCTTCAGGTGCTCGGCAATCGCGCACTCGGCAGCATCTCCGCCGACGCTGAATACAAGAAAACGCTGGGCAAGATGCTGGACGGCTGGTGATCCGCTAGCGTCCGATCGCTAGCCACGAGACTTCGATCGACCAGATCCGGTACTGCCGTCTTTCGGCGAGCGGTGGGTCGAGCATGGGCCAGCTTTCCAGCGAGGCGTCCAGCACCAGCACGGCCGAGAGGATGTTGAGCGGAGTGACGAGCGCCATCCGCGCCATGCTACGAGCACTGTGTTTCGAGCGGGCAACACGCCCGCGGCGGCGTCGTTCAGGGCGGCTGCGCGTCAGGGGACCGGCTGTGGTTCAAGGACCTCGACGGCAGTCGCAACGATGAAGATCGACGGTCCGACAAGCCCGTCGGCTGCAACCCCCAGTTCGCCCCCAGTTGGGCGGCACGCTATCGGCGACGAAGCCTGTTTGGCACCAGCGTCATAGGTTGTCTCGTGAACGGATTAATGCCCGTCTGCGCTCGCGCAGGGTCTGGCTCAAACATGAGGCCCCAGATTTCCGTCCCGGAAAGCCAGTCGGCGAACCACGAGCGCAGGCTTGAATGCGTTGGAGCGAATGCATCGGACATGTTGCGCCCCAAGTCATAGGAACCGGGGTCGAACGTAAGGACCGTACCCTCCGGAGAGGCGCAGTCCACGCACGAGCGAATCGCGCAACCCCACTCGCAGAAAGGCAAGAAGCTTCGCGGCCAAGACCACGCGGGATCGCTGGGATCTGTCGAACTGAGGCCTTGGTATAGCGTCAGGATAGACTCACCTTCACTCGAGGAACGATTGGGTAACAACGGGAGCAGGCCGTAGCCGGGGCCGATGCCGCCGTTTGCCACGAGCAGGTAGACCTTCCGGAGCAATCTCGGCAAGGCGTATCCCAACGCGGCCTCCACGTTTCTTACCGAGGGCTCATCGAGCGGAGGTGGGACTGGTTGCGCGAATTGAGCCGCCATGTCGGTGGCGCGCGCAGCATCCTTGGCGCGCTCACGAAGTTCGACAAGCAGAGAATCCAGCATCGCGTGCTCGGTCCGCCCAACGTACATTGAGCTGACCACGGCGTCGACAGGGCTTCCTCTGAGGGCCGAGTCGAGCCCATCCGTCAAGCGACCGTCACTTGGTGCTTGACGTGTTTTCGAGTGGTGATCGTCATTCGTTGATGGTCGCTGAGATTCATGCGCTCTCAAGGCCCAGGAGACTCGTCGCGGAGCGTCGATGCAAGCCGACGACTTTGGCGCCGTTCCGGTGAGTCATCGCGCGCCAGCGCGCCAATACGGAGCTTCGAAAAGCAGGGTGTAGAGTGCGTGCCATGCAAGCGAGCACGAATTTCGCCGTTTCGTTCTCTGCAACTCCGTCACTTGCTGGGCTCTCAGACCCTGATCTCCTCGCCGCCACGTGCGGCCTCGTCGGACGTTCGAACCAGCTCCTCGCCGCCCTGCTCGTCCACCTCGGAGAGATCGAAGCGCGAGGTCTCTACCGCAGCCGCGCCTGTTCGAGCCTCTACACTTACTGCATCTACGTGCTGCGCTTCTCGGAAGACGAGGCCTTCCGTAGGGTCTCCGCCGCCCGCCTCGTGAGGCGCTTTCCCGCGCTGCTGGAGGCCGTCGCTACCGGCGAGCTTCATCTCACGGGCCTGTTGATGCTCGGCCCCCATCTCACCGAGAACAACCTCGTCGAGGTCCTCGCTCGCGCCAAGCACCGCACCAAGAAAGAGCTCGGCCGCCTCGTGCGCCAGCTCGACCCGCTGCCCGATGTGCCGGCGCGCATCGAGCCGCTTGGACCCGCGCCAGCGCGGCTGAGCAGTGGAGCTCCGACCTGGAGCGCGTTCGTGCAGTCGTTCGTGCCCGTTCGCGAGCTCGAGCCCGGGGACCGCCCGCGCGACTGGGTGGAAACCAGCGCCGAGACCGTGAACGATGTCGCGAAGCCGGTGCTGCCCGAATCCGAGGACGCGCCAGCTGCGATGGAATCACCCGCGCCAGCGCGGCTCGAGCCCGAACGCTACAAGGTGCAATTCACGGCGAGCGATGAGTACGTGAAGCTCGTGGAGGAAGCCAGGGCACTGCTCTCTCATTCTGACCCGCGCATCGGCCTCGACGAGCTCCACCTGCGAGCGATGCGCGCC
>DATLIL010000996.1:0-3274 GCA_035539475.1 Polyangiaceae bacterium | reverse complement strand
CGTCCCCGTCCGCGCCGCTGACCTTCAAAGTGACGACGAAGCGCCGGCACCAGCGCTGGCGGAGCCACGTCAGAACCAGCTCGGCGGAACGTTCGGCGCTGGCGATGACATCACACAGGAGCCAGTCGACGGCCTTTGGAGGCTCGTAGCGAAAGGCGTCCCCGCGCTGAAATCGGACGTTCGCGTGCTGCGCCAGATCCGCTCGCAGCTCCGCGCGATCCACCGCGGTGACCCGCGCTCCACGCTGAACCGCGACGTACGTCCAGCTGCCGGGTGCGGCGCCCAGATCGACGCAGGTCTCGCCAGCGCTGATGCGCCGACCGAGCCTCGCCTCGGCCTCGACCAGCTTGGCAAAGGCGCGGCTCGGCGCCTCTTTGTCGCGAGCCAGCGCGACTTCTCCACCGGAAAAATGTGACAGCACGTGTCGCTGCTCGAACGGCAGCGGCGCCTTCGCCAGCGAAAAGAAGCCCTGTTCGGGCGAGCTCAACACCAGCTGCGCGAGCGCCTCGTCGGGAGCAAAAGGCTCCTCTTGCCGGCGCAGTGAGCGCAGCAAATGGCGTCGTCGCTTCTGAAGCAGCTCGCTCACGGCTTCGCGGATCAGGCGGCAGCGCTCATGGCCGACGAGACTCCGGGCTGGTTCCTCGCGCAGAGGCAACGGCTTTCCGGCGCGCGCACGAGTGTGCCAGGCACGCGCACCGACGCGTCTGGCTCCAGCAGCCTGTTCGAAGGGAAAGACGTGCAGAGCCCAGGGTGCATGATCAGGCAACACGCCGACGACCTCCTCCACCACGAGGTTGGCCCAGGTGCGAATCGACGGCGCCTCGACCTCCCGCGCCTGTGGCAACACCTGGCGCGCGAACGCCAGATGAGGGAAGGCGATGGGTACTTCGGGCCGAAGATCGCAGGCGAACATCCCGGCGCGAAGCTCGCGACTGTGCCCCGGAAAAGCCTCGGAAAGCTCGCGTGCGAGCTCTGCTCCGGAATCAGCGGCGGCGAGGACGAGGTGCAACGTGCGTCTGGTCTAGTGGATCCAGCACACCCGCGCCAAGCCCCACGAGGGAGAAGGAGGCTTTTCCAACGCGTTGTTCCGCGGCCGAGCTCTGCCCGTCAATCGTCGGGCATCAGCACGAGCCGCACCTTGGCGAAGCGAGCGGCGATGCCGATGGTGCCGGGCTCGTTGCACATTGCATCGAGGACGTCGCTGGCTTCTTCTTTGGTGAACGTGACGTCGAGGTTCAGGCGGCGGATGCCGTTAGCCACCGCATCGCTCACCTTGGCGGCGTCCAGGTTGCCGACGATGAGCGCTTCGAGGCGAGCTTGGTTCCAGGTCGCTCGCTTCATCCAGGCGTTCGCTGGGCTTCCTGCGCCAGCTGCACTGCGAGAGAGCGCGCGCGGGCCGTATCACCAGCGTCCAGCGCTTGCACGATGCCCTGGGCCGTCTCCGCGGCCCTGGCGGCCGTCATGACCATGCCTTCGATGGCCAGGACCTGATCGAGGGCGCGCCGCAGCTCGGCCTCCTTCTCTTCGAGCTTGCGATTGCGATCGACCAGCGCAGCCTCGGCCTGCTTGCGCTCGGTGATGTCCAGGCTGATCCCGAGCAGGTAGAGCGGCTGCCCCGCGGCGTCCAAAATGGGCACCTTTCTGGTGTTGAGCCAGCGCTCACCGTGGGGCGTCTTGATCGGCTCTTCGACGTCCACCACGCTCTTACCGGCCAGCACCTTGCGGTCCGTCTCGGTGAAGAAGTCTGCCTGGTCCCTGGGAAAGAAGTCATAGTCGTTCTTGCCGACGAGATCGGCCTGCGACACGCCGAGCAGGGCTTCTCCTGCCGGATTGAACAGCTCGAAGCGTAGCTCGGACGCCTCCTTCACGAAGACCATCGCCGGAATATTGCGGACGATCGAGAGCCAGAAGACCCGGTCGCGCTCGTACACGGATTCGGTGTCGCTCATGCGGTCACTTCCAATATTCGATGCTAGTCGACTCGGCTGATCGGAATCAAAGATCTCATCCTGAGGCCGAGTCGAAGGAGGCATGGCTATCGCCGTTCCTGGCCGGCGCCTGCTCCGCTACTCGACCCCACACCTGCGCGTACCCGAGCTCACGCTGACGCCCCTGCTCGACTTCTTGCTCGCGGTGGTGCTGTTTCTGCTGGGCGTGACGACGACGCAGCATGATTGCGGCAGACCGCGAAGCTTGCTCAGCGCCGAAAATGCCCGCTCGATGATCGAGGCGCCTCTCGTCGTCGTCGGTCCGAATCAGCTGCTGCTCGACGGTGTTCCGAGCGGCGAAACGCGAAGCTTGGTCGAGGACGGCCAGGTCCGCATCATCTCGGACCTGGCCGATATGCTGCGCAACAAGCGCGCGCTCTGGCAGCAGCTGAACCCTGACCGAGCCTTTCCGGGCAGCGTGTCGTTGCAGATCGACCGTGACGTTCCCGCGCTGGTGGTGAAGAGCGCTGTCCGCACGGCGACGGTCGCCGGCTACTCGGAAATCAACTTCGTCGTCCGCCGTCGTGAGCGGGTGGAGTGAGCGGTGAGGCTGACGCCGTTGACTGAAATACGCCGCACGCGGGCACTACACCGCTACTTGATGACGGTGAGCAAGCGGCCTTCTTCGTCGGGTGACGAACGCACGTCGAAGTCGAAGCTTTCGCCGTCGAGCTCGACCCTGACGCGTTCGCGGTCGAGCCACGCCGACTGCACCAGCGCGTAGGCGGCCGCTCGCGCGAGCTCCCTGCGCGGAACTGCAGGCGTCGCGTCGATGCAGAGCTCGATCCCAGTCTTGTTCGGCAACCACTCACCCTGGAACACGACCGGAAGCTCGCTTCGACGCAAGAAGCTCCGCAGGCACTCGCTCACCTTCGCGACCTCGCTCTCGGGCACACCTTCGGAGACGGCCGCGACCAGGGTCCCGACCCACACGAGAAGTGCCCTCGTGCCAGTGCCCTGCTCGGCAAACGCTTCTTGCCAAACGAGGCCGCGCTCCCTGTCGATCCACAGCAGCGGTCCGAATACGCCCTCGTGGCGCGGCGGAGCGAGCTCGTGCGCCAAGTCGACGCTGTGCGGTTCCATTCTTTACCCCTAGCCGAACTCCCGAGCACGGTCAGTGAGGAGCTTTACGCGGCGCTTTCGGCTTAGGACTTCCGGCGCCGAACGTGCTCACCCCGGCGATGATCCCGGTGATGCAGCGCTTGCAGGGGCCCGACCTCGGCCTGCTGCTGCCGATGGTCTTCGCGTTCTTCGCGGGCCATGTGCTCGTCGCCTGGGCCTGGCGC
>DATLIL010000995.1:0-13593 GCA_035539475.1 Polyangiaceae bacterium | reverse complement strand
GGCCAAAACCACGAAAAACACGGACTTCGTGCGAGACACCACGAGTGATTAGTGGGGGCCACCATCCCGCCGGGATCAGCCGGTCGTTCGAATTTCCACCAGAAGCGAATTTTGCGCGGACCTGGCGGTTCGCTTCACTCGTCGTCTTCGAGCAACTGAGCGTCGGCGAGATCCTTGGGCCTTCCGGACGCGAGCTTGTTGCGTGCCATGGCTCGCTTACCGATGAAGCGAACCTTTACTGGTCCGAGGCTTCCTTCGATGGCTTCCGCTGCGGCTTCGTCGAACGTGATCCCCGACAGCGAGGTCAAAATGTCGATGCGCCTCGGCGGCAGACCAAGCTGATAAACCTGACCCTCGACCTCGAAATCCCGTTCCTTCACACCGTGCGCAGCAATCGGCGCTCCGAAGTCTGCCAGGGCGCGCAATACGCGAGCTGCATTCTCCGGCGTCGGGTTGACGAAGAGATCGATGTCGCCTGTCGCTCGCGGGAAACCGTGGGCCGCGAGCGCGTAGGCGCCGACAACGACGAACTCGACGTCGTTTTCGACGAAGGTAGCTGCGATGTCGACGAAGTCTTCGTTGACGTCCATCGGTCAACGACCGCGGCGGACCAGGGTGCCAGGCGTGTTCGCTCGGTCGTACGTTGGTATCGGTTTGCCCGCTACGGACCATGCTTCTCGTGCCAACGGCCACATCATGGCGATGCGTTCATCCACCGTGGAGCGGTCGAGAGGGTCGCGAATTGGTTCTGTGCCCAAGCCGAAGCGGCGCACGGGCCACTGCGAAACCTGTTGCCTGCGACGTTCGGCTCGTTCCCGCGCGGCAGGGTCCATGTGCCCCATTGTAACAGACCACAATGCGAGCGGGGATCTTTACAACGGCTTCGAGGCGCGGGCGGCTTCGAGCGCGCGGTCGAGGGCGCGCGGGCTGTAGCCGATGAGGATCTGGCCCATCACGTCGATCACGGGGATCGAAGCGCCGCCCATGCCGGCTCGCTCGAGCTTGCGCTGCATCTCGCTGCGCGCGGCGTCGCTCTCGTCGATGTCCTTGTGGATCACGTTGGCACCGCGCGCCTTCAGGTAAGCCTCGGCGTCGTGACAAGGCTTGCACCACGACGCGCCGTAGAGAATGACCGTGACCTTGCCGAGCGGCGCCGCGGCCTTGGGCGAAGGCGCCGCTGATGTAGAGCCCGACGGCACCGGCAGCGAGCTCGGCGCGAGCGCCTCGAGTCGCGCCTTGCGCTTCGAGGCGCCCATCTCGTCCCAGGTGGTGCGCGCCATCGTCGTCGTGCGGAAGTTACCGTCGGGCGTCGTCTCCGTGAGATTCGAGACGTAGACCAGCTTGCCCGTGCCCTCGTCGCGCTCGACCTGCACCACGCGCACGGTCTTGCGCGCATCTTGCGGTACTGCGGACGGCTTCTGCACGACGTGGAAGTCGCCCTTGTCGTCGATCCAGGTGATGAGCAGGTTGGGCGTGGCCTCGCCGAAGGTGAACGGCGGCAGCGTGTTGTCGGAAGGCGCGGCGGGATTGGCCTTGGTGGCGACGTCGGTCTTCTCTTCGTGCCTGCAGGCCTGCGCGGTGCACAGCGCGAGGAGCAACGCGACGACCAGCTGTCGCCTCACTTGGCAGTCTCCGACAGCTTCATCCACTCGGCCAGCATCTGATCGAGCTCCGCACTCATCTTCCGTTCCTTATTAGCCCAAGCGTGGAGCTCCTCCCAGCTGGCCCCCTCGGCATCCCGCAGTTGGGCCCGGATTTGACCCAGTTCCGTCTCGTGCCGGGCCACCCGTGCCTCGAGCTCCTTGGCGCGCCGCGCCTTGCGCTCGAGCTCGCGAGCGCCCGCCTTCTGCTGGCGGAACCCCGCCCCGGCGGGCTCCGGGGTCTTGGCCTTGGGCGGACTAGAACGCTGCGGCTCCTTCTTGCGTGCGGGCGTCGCGGCAGCACGACGGGCGCGCTCCTTGGCGTCGCAGTAATCCTTGAAGCCGCCGTCGTAGACGTCCACGCCGCCCGGCTCGAACGAGACCGTGCGCGTGGTCACGTTCTCGAGGAAGCGCCGGTCGTGCGAGATGAGCAGCACCGTGCCCTCGAAGCCGGACAGCGCCTCTTCCAGGATCTCCGCCGCGGGGATGTCGAGGTGGTTGGTCGGCTCGTCCAGGAAGAGAAGGTTGCGCGGCTCGAGCAGGAGCTTGGCCAGCGCCAGGCGCGTGCGCTCTCCGCCAGACAGGCTCGACACCCGGCGCAAGGGATCGTCGCCGTAGAAGCGAAAGCGCGCCAGGTACTGCCTGGCACCGTCGTCGTTGAAGTCGCCGCGCACGCTGCGCACTTCGTCGATGCCGGTCTTGCTCGGATCGAGCGTGCCGAGCTGCTGGTCGAAGTAGCCGTCGCGCAGGTTGGTGCCGCGCTTGACCTGACCCGTGTCGTCGTTCTGCCCGCGCCCGGAGAGCAGGCGCAGGAGCGTGGTCTTGCCGCAGCCATTGGGGCCGACGATGCCGATGCGATCGCCGCGCCGCACGAGCAGGTCGACGCCCGAAAACAGCGCGTTGCCGCCGCGTTCCGCTCGTAGCCCGCCGCACTCGAGTACGATGTCGCCGCTGCGCGGCACCTCGGCAAAGCGAAAGCGCACGCGCTCCGCTCGCGCCCAGATATCCTCGGGGTTCTCCAGGCGGTCGAGCTTTTCCAGCATCTTGCGCCGCGACTGCGCCTGCTTGGTGGCCTGGCCCGCGATGTTCTTGCGGATGAAGTCCTCGGTCTTGGCCACGAACGCGCGCTGCTCTTCCATCAACTTGCGCTCGCGCTCGAGATCCACGGCTCGCTCGCGCTCGTACTCCGTGTACGGCAGCGAGTAGACGCGGAAGTTGCGCTGGCCGAGCTCGAAGGTCATCGGGCAGACGTTGTCGAGGAAGGCGCGATCGTGCGAGACGCACAGCACCGCGCAGCGCATGCCGGCGAGGTACTCCTCCAGCCAGCGGATGGTCTCGAGATCCAGGTGGTTCGTGGGCTCGTCGAGCATCAAGAGCTCGGGGTCCTGCGCCAGCACCGCACCGAGATCGAGGCGTCCGCGCTGACCGCCCGAGAGCGTGGCCACGTCGCGCTCGAGATCGCGCGGCGAGAAGCCGAGCTTGCTGGCGATGATCTCCACCTGGTGCTCCAGGCGGTCCGCGCCGGCATGCTGGTAGCGCTCGGTGGCGTCGGCCAGGCGCGTGAGGTCGGCGTCGCTGCCACTGGCGGCCGCCACCTGCGCCGCAGCGAGCGACCGGCGCAGCGCCACGAGCTCACCAAAGCCGCTGAGCAGAGCGTCCATCACCGTGCCGCTCAGCTTGTTCTCGTGGCTCTGCCGGTAGTAGCCGACCTTGCCGTCCTTCTTGACCAGCACGGAGCCGTTGTCCGGCGCGAGCTCCCCGGCAATGACGCGCAAGAGCGTGCTCTTGCCCGCGCCGTTCGGGGCCACCAGCGCCGCGCGCTCGCCCGCTTCCAACCGGAAGGTCACGCCCTCGAACAGGGGCTGATTGCTGTAGCCAAAGCCGATGCCGGCCAGTTCCAGAGCGCTCAAAACCCGGCCCTGATACCACGCCCCCGCGCCTCCCGCAGGGCCCCCTCGACGGGGAGAGACCGACAGTGCTGGGAGTAGTGGCCGCAAAGGCGCAAAGGCGCAAAGGCGGAACGGAGCCAGGTCACGGTACACGGCTTGTTTGTTCCTGCCGGCCCCTGCGCATGTTGCCGCCTTTCGATCGCGACTGGTCGGGCCGTTCCGGGAGTTGGGATTGGCGGATCGCAACCACCCTTGGAGTTTGGGGGCGGACGCGTTGTCGATGGATCACCGTGTCAGGGCGACGCGTCGAATTCCATGGCGAAGCACTGCGACGTTGAAATTTAACAAGAGCCCGAGCTGGTATCCGGTGGCCCGCAAGTACGACAACGTCTGTGCCAGGTGGCGATCATGCAACGCGTCGCTTGCCTTGATCTCGACCACCAAACGCCGATCGATCAGCAGGTCGGCGTAGCCACGGCCCACACGCACGCCCTTGTAGGTCAACGAGTTTTCGGCCTGTCTCTCGAACTGGATTTGTTTCAGCTCGAGTTCGACACAGAGCGCGGACTCGTAGATCTGTTCGAGCAGCCCGGGGCCAAGCGCTCGATGAACCTCCAAGGCTGCCGCAATCACTCGATTCGAGAGGAGGTTGAGGTCGGCGTCCACTTTTGGGGTGGTTCGGTTCTTCACCACACAGGGTCGGTCGGATCGAGAGTCAGTTTCCTGGAAAGTTCGCCCCTTTTGTTCCCCCTTGGAACTACGTGGAAGCTAGCGGACGAGACCCCGAGGCGATACGCAGGGGCCGGCAGGAACAAACAAGCCGTGTAGCTGGATGAAGTGACGTTGCGCCTTTGCGCCTTTGCGCCTTTGCGGCCATTCCTCCCTCCCTGTGACGCGGTAGACAGAGAGTGCTCGGAGTGTTCCCGACTCAATCAGACGGAGAGCGTTACGCTGCGGGGCGACACGGTTTCGACCATGACGGCCTGGATCTTGGCGGCCAGGGCTTCGCGCGTGAAGGGCTTGGGCAGGTAGTTGTGTTTGGTGAGGACCACGCCCTTTCGCTCGACCAGGGCTTCTGCGTAGCCGGAGCAGAAGAGGACTCGCAGCTCGGGGCGGTCCTGACGCAGGCGCTCGTAGAGCTCGACACCGGATTGCGACGGCATCACGACGTCGGTGACGAGGAGATCGAGTCGCAGCATCGCCTTGGCCTTCAGCACGGCTTCTTCTGGGCCTGAGGCGACCTGGACGCGCTGGCCCTCGGCGACGAGCATCACTTCGGAGACGCGCCGTACCTCGGGATCGTCGTCGACCACCAGGATCGAGAGGTTGCGCAGCTGGGCGGGCGCGATGCGAACGCTGCTCTCTTCCGTCAGCATCGCCTCGATGCTCCGGGGGAAGGAGAGCTCGAAGCGTGCGCCCTTGCCGCGCTCGCTCCTCACTTCGATCCGGCCGCCGCTCTGCGTGACGATGCCGTGCACCATCGGCAGCCCGAGCCCCGTGCCGGCGCCCGGCTTTTTGGTCGTGTAGAAGGGCTCGAAGAGGTACTTCATCTCCTCTTCGTCCATGCCGGCGCCGTCGTCTTCCACGGCCAGCCAGACCATGCCGTCCTTCATTCCGCTCGACGCCTTGATCGTGCCTTGCTTGCTGATGGCGTCGCGCGCGTTGCTGACCAGGTTGACGATCACCTGTTCGAGTTGCACGCGGTCGATGGCCACGGGCTCCGTGTCGCCGAGCTCGAGCTGCAGGCGGATCTCGGCTCCGAGCAGGCGCGTGAGCAGCGGCTCGAGATCGCGCATCACGCGATTGAGATCGACGACCTCGGGATTGAGCACCTGACGACGTCCGAACGCCAGGAGCTGGCGCGTGAGCTCGGCGCCACGCTGCCCGGCTTGCTCGATGGTGTCGAGCGCCTCGGCGACTTCGGGATCGTCGCGCGGGGCGATGCTGGCTTGTCCGATGATCACCGTCAGCAGGTTGTTGAAGTCGTGCGCCACGCCGGCCGAGAGCCTTCCGATCGCCTCCAGCCGACGCGACTGCTCCAGCTCGCGCTCGAGTAGCACCTTGGCTTGCTCGTGCTGCAGCGCTCTCGAATGGTGCTCGCGGATCTGGCGCAGCGCGACGTAGAGCATGATCGCGGTGATGAACAGCGTCGCCGTCAGCACGGCCCACAACCAGATGGGTGAGGTGGGCTTCATGGCGACCGGCAAGAGCCCGTGCGCCTCCAGCCACACCAGGATCAGGCCGATGACCGAGCTCGCCACGGCCACACCCACCGCGGCGCGACCGCTCCAGATGAGCCCTGCCATCAGCACCGCCGGTGGGAACACGAAACCGGCCGGTGAGCGAATGCCGCCCATGGCGACCATGGCCGCCGCCGAGCACACCACGTACAGCACGCAGTGACTGACGATCGACAGCCTGACCCGCCCGCTGCGCAGCAGGGCGAGCTCGACGACGTGCAGCGCGAGCATCGAGGCGTAGGGGAAGTGCTCCCAGAGCTCGCGCGGGCGGACCGCGACCGAGACGAGCAGCATCACGGCGAGCACGCTGGTCCCGGCCAGCAAGATCGTGTGGAACGTCCTGGCGCGCGCCGAGAGCTCTCGTCCCTCGACTTCGGGGGGTTGGAGGAAGCGGCGCAGCGAGGCGCCAAGCGGACTCATCCCAATCTGAGTCTTGGCTCTTTCACTCCTGCTGGCAAGCTCGCCAGCCGTGGCGGATCAGGCCTGGGACGTGGGCTCGGGCGGTACCGAGTCGCGCCGGCCGCGTAGGACCTTGCGCCCGAGCTCGCGCACGCTCTCGGCTATACCGATCATTACGTAGAAGCCGAGCAACCACACGAGCACGAACTGCGGCTTGAAGCGCTGCCACACGAACGCGCTCGAGGCGACGACGAACAGCACCAGAAGCACCGTACCGGTGTCGAGCCTGAGATCCTTGAACGAGCGGAAGCGCACGTTCGAGACCATGAGCACGCTGAGCAGCAACGTGACCCCGAACAGGATCACGGTGTAGTTCTCTGCGCCGAGCGCACCGCCGACCGCCTGGTTGGCGACGACGAGCGAGATCAGGATGCCCGACGCCGGGGGCGTGGGCAGGCCGATGATGTAATTGCCGGGCTTGACCGGGGCGCCGCTCGGGCTCGAGGCCAGCACGTTGAAGCGGGCCAGGCGAATGCAGGCGCAGGCGATGAAGAGGAAGGAGGTGATCAGACCGAAGGTCGGCTCTCGATAGAGCACCCACTTGTAAACGAGGAGGGCGGGTGCGACGCCGAAGGAGATGACGTCGGAGAGCGAGTCGAGCTGCAGACCGAAGGCGCTCTGCGTCTTGGTCATGCGCGCGACGCGGCCGTCCATCAGGTCGAACAGCATCGCGAAGATGAGGAGTACCGCGGCACGGTAAATGTCATCGTCGGTCGGCTGATCGCGAGCCACCAGGCGGATGGCATTGAAGCCGCAAAACGTGCTGCCGAGCGTGATCAGGTTCGGCAGGACGAACAGCGTCTTACGGAGGTCCAGCCGCGGCCTGGGCCGGGGACTGGTGCGGCGAGCGCGGCGGAAGCCCACGGGAAAACCGTATCGCCCGGAGGGGGGGCCGTAAAGTTAGAAGCGACAGTGGTCACAAGTTGGCCTAGCCCGCGAACCGCCCCTACCATGGAGCCGGCCATGATCCTCAGACCGCCGCCCACCGTGTACGCCGCCCTGTGCGCAGTCTCGCTGGGGCTTTTCTCAGGCTGCGCCAGCGATTCCGACGCGGTGGAAAAGCGCCTGTCACAGCTGCGTGACGACATCCGCAAGCTGCAAAATGACAACGACCGCGTGAGCGAGCGGCTCGAGGCGGTCGAGCTTCGTCAGGCTCGGACCGCGGCGTCTCAAAACGCGCCCAAGGCGGCCGCGAGTGCTGAAACGGTGAGCAGGCCTCGGCTCAAGGTGCTGCACCTGACTCCGGGGGATGAAAACCCCACCGCCACGGGCGCAGGCTCCGAGCCGACCAATCCGGAGAGTGGTCCGCGCATGATTCTCAAGGGGCAGGGCAAGGAGCTCGAGCTCAAACAGGGCGCTGGGGATTCGTCCTCACGCGCCGCACCGCGGGAAAAAAACGTCGCGCTGAGTCAGAATGAAGGAGCGTCCCCCGGCAACGGGGCTGACTAGGGATCCTCATGAGGCGCCTGCGAGCGTTCAGTCTTGGGGGTATCGCCACGTTGCTGGTGTCGCCGGCCTTTGCCCAGGCGCCGGGCCCGGCACCGGGTCCGACCGACGCTCCTCCCGGGAGCGTCGTCGTTCCGAGCCAGGGCGGCCAGATCGTGGTGACGCCCGGCAGCGCGTCGCAGACGACCACCTACACCCCGATGGGTGTGCCCGCACCCGGGACCGACATCAACGCCGGCTTGCCCTCGAGCTCGCGGCCCGTCACCGGCGACCAGCGCGACGGCTTCGACCTCAATCAGCCCGGCGGCGGCAACACCGTGGTCTACGGTTCCAAGGGCGGCGAGGCCATCCTGACGACCGATCGCGCGCGCGCCCGTGTGCCCGACGTCCACATCGTGAAGCGCGGCGACACGATGTGGGACCTCTGCGATCGCTACTACAGCAACCCGTGGCAGTGGCCGCGCATCTGGAGCTACAACTCGCAGGTCGCGAACCCGCACTGGATCTATCCCGGCGATCAGCTGAGGATGCGCGACCCCAGCGACCTGCGCGGCTACGGCCCGGGGACGATGGGAGGAGGCGATGCGGGTGACGGCTCCGGCAGCGACGCGAGCCGGCTCAACGCACGCCAGAACGGTTTCCAGCGTGGGTCCGTCTTCCTGCGTGACCAGGGCTTCATCGGCGATCCGAACAAAGACGTCTGGGGACAGGTCGCGGGTGCCGTCGAAGAGCAGATGCTGCTCGCCGAGGGCAACCACGTCTACTTGCTCTTGCGCGAGGGCGCGGCGGCGCCGAAGCCGGGCCAGGAGCTCACCGTGTTCCGCAGCGTGCGCCAGCCTGCGGGCATCAAGGGTGCGCGCAAGCCGCCGGGCGAGATCGTGGCGGTGCTCGGCACGGTGCGGGTGGAGTCCTACGACTCGAAGACGCGCGTGGCCAAGGCTCAGATCACCGAGTCACTCGACGTCATCGAGCGCGGCTCGAAGATCGGTCCGGTCCGGCGGCGCTTCGACGTCGTGCCGCCGGTGGCCAGCAACGCCAACGTGCAGGCTCGCATCCTGACCAGCCTCTACCCGCACGTCTTCCTGGCTCAGAACCAGGTGGTGTTCCTCGATCGCGGTAGCCAGGACGGGCTCGTCCCCGGCAACCGCCTGTTCGTGACTCGCCGTGGCGACACCTGGCGTGATGGCCTGGGCGCGAAGAGCGCGCGCCAGCGCGTGCGCATCGACTCTGACGCCAACGCCGAGGTCGAGACCACGCCGCTGCCCGGTGATTCGAAAAATTTCCCGGTCGAGACGGTGGCCGAGCTCCGCGTGTTGCGTTCCGAGAAATACTCCTCGATCGCCCTGGTCGTTCAGTCGGCTAAGGAGCTGGTCCCGGGCGATCTGGCCGTTTCTCGCGTGGGACAGTGAGCGGCCGGCCTGGGCGAAATCGGGTACAATCGCGCGGCGATGGGAAAAAACCGGGTCTTCTTCCCACAGCAGGTTCTCGACCGCTGGCTCGATGCGGGCGACGCCGAGCTGTTCGCCAATGAGCTGACGCTCAGGGCGGAGCGCAAGAAGTACCGCCTGGTGGAGGGTGTGCGCGTGCTGGCCGAGGTCAGCGGCGCCGGCGACCCGTACGACATCACCGGCAAGGTGAAGACCGTGGCCTTCTTGAGCGAGCTCGGCGCGGAGCTGCTCGGTGAGTCGATGCTGATCGGCGACAACGCTTACGAGATCGTGCCCGGTTGGCTGGGGCAACCAAAGCCCGAAGCCGCGCAAGCGGCGGCACCAGGGCCGGCCAAGACGGCCGCGCCGTCGGAGAGCGACGCGGAGCTCCTGGCCAGCTACCTGTCGCGGAAGTTGTGAGCGCGATGACGGCGCTGACCAGCATTGCCTTCTACCTCGGCGTGATCGCCTACTCGGCGGCCACGACGCTGTTCTTTCTCGAGCTCATGCGCTCCGATGCCACGGCGTCGCGCGCGGTCTGGGCCACCCGGCTGCTCGCGTTCGCGGCGTTGCTGCACGGCACGCACGTGGTCAGCGCGAGCCTGCTGACGCGCGTGTGCCCGGTCGAGTCGCTGCATTTTGCGCTCAGCCTCAGCGCGCTCGTGGCCGTGGTCGTGTACCTCGTGTTCCAGGGGCGCTCGCGGCTCTACGCCATGGGCGCGTTCGTGGCGCCGCTCGGTCTGACCTTCCTCGTCGCCGCGCAGTTCGTGGGCCAGAGCGCGAGCCTGGAGCTGCCCTTCTCGCGTGCGCTGCTGGCCCTGCACATCGCGGCCAACGTGCTCGGCGTGGGCCTGTTCCTGCTCGCCGGCGCCGCCGGCATCTTTTACCTCGTGCAGGACCGTCGCCTGCGCCAGAAGAAGATCCTGGGCACGGGCGGCCGCTTGCCGCCGCTCGAGACGCTCGATCGCTCGGCGCACCGCCTGCTGCTCGCAGGCTTTCCGCTGCTCACCTTCGGTGTGGTGACGGGCGCCGTCTTCACGCAGAAGCTAGGCGAGTTCGAGGGACTGGCGCTGGCCCGCTCGCTGCTCGGTTACGCCACGTGGCTCTTGGTCGCCGGCGTGCTCGTGATGCGCCGCCTGGGCAGCTTCGGCGGACGTCGCGCCGCCTACGGCACACTGGCGGGTGTGCTCTGCCTGCTGCTCGTGCTGTTCGTCTACGCGGTGCAGCCTGCAGGAGGGCCGCCGTCGTGATCGTGGTCGTGGGGCTTTCTCACAAGAGCGCCCCGATCGCCGTGCGCGAACAGCTGGCGCTTTCGCAGCAGGACATCCCCGACTTCTTGCGCGGGCTCGTGGCGTCCGAAGAAGTGGGCGAGGCCTTGCTGGTCTCGACCTGCAACCGCGTGGAGCTCGTGGCGGCGGCGCGCGCGACCAACGACGATCTCGAGGCAGTGGCCAAGGCCTGCGTGCGAGCGATCGGCGAGCGCGCGCCGGGCGTGAAGACCCATCTCTACGCTCACAGCGGCGCCAAGGCGGTCCGGCACCTGTTTCGCGTCGCCGCCTCGCTCGACTCGCTGGTGCTCGGCGAGCCCCAGATCCTCGGCCAGGTGAAGGACGCCTACGAGCTGGCGCGCGAGGCGGGCACGGTCGGTCCGCTGCTCCACCGCACGCTGTCGCGCGCGATCCGCAGCGCCAAGCGCGTGCGCACGGAGACGAGCATCGGCAGCGGCCAGGTCAGCGTGCCCTCGGTCGCCGTCGACCTGGCGCGGCAGGTGTTCGGTGAGCTCAAGGGTCACCGCGCGCTCCTGGTCGGCTCCGGCGAGATGGCGGAGACGGTGGCGCGCCTGCTGGCGGGCTCCGGCGCACGTATCCTCGTCGTCGGACGCACGAAGGAGAAGGTCGAGGAGCTCGCGCGCTCGGTGGGCGGCGAGGGCCGGCTGTGGAACGAGCTCCGGTCCAGCCTGGCCGAGGCCGACGTCGTGATCTCGAGCACCAGCGCGCCGGACTTCGTCATCGACTACGAAGCGGTGCACGCCGCGCGCAAGTCACGCCGCGGGCGCATGCAGGTCTACATCGACCTGGCGGTGCCGCGCGACGTCGACCCGGTGATCGAGAAGCTCGACGGCGTCTATCTCTACAACATCGACGATCTGTCGAAGGTCGTGTCGCAGACGCTGTCGGCGCGTTCGCTCGAGGCCGAGGCGGCCGAGCGCATCGTCGAGACGGAGTCGCAGAACTACGATCGCTGGGCCGGCGCCGAGGTCGCCACGCCGACGATCGTCGCGCTGCGCCAGCGGCTGTCCGGCACGCTGCGCTACGAGCTCGACCGCAGCATGCGCAGCAGGCTCAAGCACCTGAGCAATGACGATCGCGCCGCGCTCGAGAAGATGCTGGACGCCGCGGTGAACCGCCTGCTTCATCACCCGACCATGCACCTCAGGCGCTCGGCCATGGAGCGGTCCCTCGACGGGGTCGGCTTCGAGCAGCTCGCTGCCGTGCTCGAGGACCTGTTCGAGCTCGGCTCGGCCTCGCAGGTCGACGAGTCTCCGGGCGCATCCATTGCCCCGCCCGAGGTCGAGAGCAGCGAGCTGCCGAAGAAGACCGGAGGAGCTTCAGGATGATCACGTACGCGACGCGCAAGAGCGCGCTGGCGCTGGCTCAGGCTCGCGCTTTCGTTCAGACGCTGGGCAAGCTCGCGCCCGGGCAAGAGTTCAAGGAGCTCCACGTCGTCACCACCGGCGATCGGGTGCAAGACCGCCCGCTCGCCGACGTCGGGGGCAAGGGCCTGTTCGTCAAGGAGATCGAAGAAGCGCTCCTGGCGAGCCAGGCCGACTTCGCGGTCCACTCGCTCAAGGACGTGCCACCCGAGCTCGCGCCGGGGCTCGCCATCGGCTGCGTGCCAAAGCGCGAAGATCCGCGCGACGTGTTGATCACGCGCAGCGGCAAGGGCCTGGCGGAGCTCCCCGCCGGCAGCCGCGTCGGGACGTCGTCGCTGCGGCGCCGCATACAGCTCCTGAGGCAGCGCCCCGATCTGGAAATCGTGGTCCTGCGCGGCAACGTCGATACGCGTATCCGCAAATGCCGCGAGGGCGAGGTCGACGCCATCGTGCTCGCCCGCGCCGGGCTCGTGCGCCTCGGCCGCGCCGAGGAGGCCACGGAGGTGCTCGCGCCCGAGCTCATGCTGCCTGCCGTCGGGCAGGGTGCGCTCGCGATCGAGCTCCGCTCCGGTGACGAACGCACGAGCCAGGTGCTCTCCCTGGCTCACGACGAGGAGACCGGCATCGCCATCAGCGCAGAGCGCGGGGTGATGCGCGCGGTCGAGGGCAACTGCCAGACGCCCGTCGCCGCCTTCGCCGAGCGCCAGGGCGATCGTATCCGCCTGCGCGCGATGCTGGCCGAGCCGGATGGCTCGAACCTGCGCAGCGACGAGCTTTCGACTTCCTGGCCCAGCGCGTCAGATGCCGAGCGCCTCGGGCTCGAGCTCGGCCAGAAACTCAAGAAATCCTGAACATCGCTTCGCGGGCGTCCCCGGGTTATCTTCGGGAGACATGGACGCGGCCGAGACGGCACCCGTGCGTGAAGGCGACTTGCTGGCCGGTAAGTACCGTGTCGAGCGCGTCATCGGTGTCGGCGGCATGGGCGTCGTCGTTGCCGCTCGTCACCTGCACCTCGACGTGCGCGTGGCGCTCAAGTTCCTGCTGCCGTCACTGAAACAGGACGGCGAGATCGTCGCGCGCTTCTTGCGCGAGGGGCAGGCGGCGGCGCGCATCAAGAGCGAGCACGTCGGGCGCATCATGGACGTCGGCTCCTTCGACGACGGCTCGCCTTATCTGGTGATGGAGTACCTCGAGGGGCGCGACCTCGCTGCCGAGCTCGCCTCGCGGGGGCGCCTGTCCGTCGCCGAAGCCGTCGCTCACGTGTTGCAGGCGCTGGAGGCGCTGGCCGAGGCTCACCAGTCCGGCATCGTGCACCGCGACCTCAAGCCGTCGAACCTCTTTCTCACGCGCCGCGCCGACGGCAGCGCCCTGATCAAGGTGCTCGATTTCGGCATCTCCAAGGCCGCGTTCGGCGAGGGCGGCGAGGCGGTGCTGACGCGCTCGCAGGGCATCATGGGCTCGCCGCAGTACATGTCGCCGGAGCAGATCCGCAGCGCCAAGCGCGTCGACCAGCGCTCGGACATCTGGTCCACCGGCGTCATCTTGCACGAGCTCGGCGACCGTCTGGAAGCGAGCCTCCGGGGACTTCTGCAAGCAGCGCGCGATGACGGCGTCGAAGGCCGGCGGCAAGCCGGGCTGGAGCGTGCTCGGCGAGCTCGGCGGATCGGCGACGATCGAGGCCAGGATGCCGCCCACGTTGTCGCTGCGGAACGGCGGAGTGCCGGTCACGAGCTCGTGCAAGATGACGCCGGTGGACCAGATGTCCGAGCGCTGGTCGACGCGCTTGGCGCTGCGGATCTGCTCCGGCGACATGTACTGCGGCGAGCCCATGATGCCCTG
>DATLIL010000994.1:0-21340 GCA_035539475.1 Polyangiaceae bacterium | reverse complement strand
CGTGTAGGTCGCGTCGAGCTCATCGGCGCCCGCTGCTGCGTGGCTCATCCGCGGGACTCTACTCCGATCCGTCCCGCTTGGCAGCGCGCGCCTTGCCGAGCTTCTTGCTGTGGGTTTGTTTGTGCTCGTGGCGCGCGCCGGCTTCCTCGACCGAGTGGGACTTGGTGAGCACGTTGTCACGCTTGGCCATGTGCACCAGCTTGGCGTAGTGGCGATGCAGGACCTCGAGCTCGTGCTCCGACAGGTCCTCGACGTCGATCAGCCGATTGCTCGCACCGTCGATGGCTGCGACGATCTCGTTCAGCTTGAGCGCGATCGCCTGCGCCTCCTTGTTCTGCGCGCGCTGAATCAAGAACACCATCAGGAAAGTGGCGATGGTCGTGCCGGTGTTGATCACGAGCTGCCAGGTATCCGAAAAACCGAACAGCGGACCAGTGGCCGCCCAGATCAGCACGATCGCGAACGCGACGATGAAGGCCCAGGTGCTGCCGGTCCAGCGGATCACGCGCAGCGAGAAGCGCTCGAAAGGGTTTTTCTTCGCAGCCATCGGCGGGGCCTGTCTCGCCTCCGCCTGATGCAAGATCGGGGCTTAGCGCCCGTAGCTCTGGAATTTCACCAGCACTCGGTCCATCTCGGCGTCGTCGAGCCGGGGCGGTTCTCCCAGCTGGAGCGCGTGCCAGTACTGCCGCGCCAGGGTTTCCACTTCCACGGCCAGCGCCAGCGCTGCAGCGGGTGAATCTCCGAGCGCCACGAGGCCGTGGTGAGCGAGCAGACACGCCCGGCGATCCACGAGCGCCTCGAGCGTGCGCTCGGCGAGCTCCGTGGTGCCGAACGTGGCGTAGCCTGCACAGCGGATGTCCCGGCCACCGGCGACGGCCACCATGTAGTGGAAGGCGGGGATGCCGCGGCCGTGACAGGCCAAGGCGGTGGCGTGAGTCGGGTGGGCGTGCACCACGGCGGCGACCTCGGGCCGGGCACCGAGAATGGCGAGGTGCATGCTCCACTCACTCGATGGGGCGCGGCGTCCGTGAGCGACGCCGTGCGCGTCGAGCAACACGATGTCTTCGGGCTCGAGCGCGTCGTAGGGCAGCGCCGACGGTGTGATCAGGCAGCCGCCCTCCGCGCGCACACTCAGGTTGCCGGATTTGCCCTGGTTGATCCCACTCGCGTTCATGGCGAGGGCCGTGGCGATGAGCTCCTGCCGCAAGCCCTCGATCACGCTCGCGCCCCGCCGTAAATGCCGTCGAGCTCCGGCGGCGAGCACAACCCGAGCTCGGTGACGAAACCGGTGACCAGGCGGGCCGGCGTGAGGTCGAAGGCGGGGTTGTGCGCAGGCGTGCCTGGCGGTGCAAGACGCACGGCGGTGAGCTCGCCTCGCTGATCGAGGCCGGTCAGCGTGAGCAGCTCCTCGGCGTCGCGCTCCTCGATGGGGATGGCGCGCCCGTCGTCGAGTGACGCGTCGAAGGTCGAGCGCGGTAGCGCCACCCAGAAGGGGACCTCGCAGTCGCGCGCCGCGAGCGCTTTCTGATAGGTCCCGATCTTGTTGGCCACGTCGCCGTTCCTGGTGGTGCGGTCGGTGCCGACGATGCAGAGATCTACCTCGCCCCGCTGCATCAGGTGGCCGCCGGCGTTGTCCGCGATCAGGCGATAGGGCACGCCCTCCTGCTCGAGCTCCCAGGCGGTAAGCAGACCCTGATTGCGCGGCCGGGTCTCCTCGACCCAGACCTCCACGTCGAGCCCCTGGCGGCGCGCGGCGTAGATGGGAGCCAGAGCCGTGCCCCAATCGACGGCAGCCAGCCAGCCGGCGTTGCAGTGGGTCAACACCCGGAGCCGCCCGCCCCGCGCCGTCGTCCGCTGCAGCAAGCCGAGCCCGTGCTCGCCCAGGGCCCGGCAAGCCTCCACGTCCGCTTCGCAGAGCTCCGCGGCGCGCCGGTAGGCTAGCTCCACGCGCTCGGGGCCGCTCAGGGCCTCGTTCTGCAGAGCCCGCTTCATCTCGGCCAGCGCCCAGCCGAGATTCACGGCCGTGGGGCGCGCGCACCCGATGGATTCACACGCCGCCAGCAGAGAAGCCGTGGACGGATCCGCACGCAACGCGAGGCAAACGCCGTAGGCGGCGCTGACGCCGATCAGGGGAGCGCCCCGGACGTGCATGTCGCGGATGGCCTGGGTCATCTGCGCCGCGGTTTCCACCCGCTCGACGACGAAGCGGTGCGGCAAATGGCGCTGATCGATGATTTCTACCGCCCAGCCGTCAGCGGCGAGCGCTATGGTCCGCCTCGGAACGCCGTGCACACGCATCGTGGGCTGTCTAGTCTTGCAGTCTCCCGCACGCTCGGCAATGGTGGTCGTCAGTCGGGAAGATCGAGATGAGCGAGGTGAGCAAGCGCGAGCCTTGGGGCCCGTTCTTCACGGAATCGGACGAGCCTTGTTTCGTGATCCGCGTGCAGGACGGAGAATTCTTCCTGCACGACGTCAACGCTGCTTGGGAGCGTTCCACGGGCCTGCGCAAGGAGGTCATCATCGGCCGACCAGCGATGACCCACCTGCCCGAGGCGTTCATCGAGGTGGCGCTGGAACGCCTGCGAACCATCGTCCGCAGCGGCCACCCCTTCGAGGACGAGGAGCGCCTCGATTTTCCGGCCGGCTCACGCATCTGGCGCACCAAGCTCTGTCCGCTCCCTGCCGAGGGTGCCGTCTCCTACATCGTCTGCTTCGGGCGCGACATCACCGACGAGGTCAAGGCGACGCAGGCCCTGCGCGAGAGCGACGACCGCTTCCGGCGTCTGGCCGACAACGCGCGAGACGTGATCTTTCGCTACCGCTATCACCCGCTGCCGGCCGTCTGTGAGTACGTCAGTCGCGCCACCGAGCGGCTCACGGGCTATGCGCCCGAAGAGTACTATCGAGATCCGGAACTCCTGCTTCGCATCATCCACCCCGACGACCGCGCCAAGCTCGAGCACTATCTAGAGAACCCCACAGAGCACCCTCAGCCGCTGCGCTTCGTGCACAAGAACGGCTCGGTCATCTGGACGGAGTCGCGCAACGTACTCATCCGTGACGACGAGGGCCGCGTGACGTGCGTGGAAGGCATCGCCCGCGACGTCACCGACCGCATCCTGCGCGAAGAAGAGCACCGAAAGCTCGAGCAAAAGCTGCTCGAGACGCAGAAGCTCGAGAGCCTGGGCGTGCTGGCCGGCGGCGTCGCTCACGATTTCAACAACCTGCTGACGGGCATCCTGGGCCGAGTCAGCCTGCTGCGTGACGAGATCGGCGCAAGCCCCTCCACCGAGCACGTCGACCAGATCGAGCATGCCGCGGTGCAGGCGGCTGGCCTGTGCCGGCAGATGCTGGCCTACTCGGGCAAGGGACGCTTCATGGTCAGGCGGCTGGATCTGAACGATCTGGTGCGCGAGAGCCTGGCCCTGATCCAGGCGTCGATCAGCAAGAGCGCCGCGATCAGCGTGAAGCTCGACCCGGAGTTGCCCGCGGTGAGCGCCGACGCCTCGCAGCTGCGTCAGGTGCTGATGAACCTGGTGGTCAACGCCTCGGAGGCGCTGGTCGACGGTAAGGGCACGATCAGTGTCGCCACCGGCTGCCAGCGGCTCAGCGAGCGCGAGCTCAAGCAGACGCTGTTCACCCCCGACTTGCCCGAAGGACGCTACGTCAGTCTGGAGATCAGCGACAGCGGCACCGGCATGGGCGAGGACACGCGCGTGCGTATCTTCGATCCCTTCTACACCACCAAGTTCACGGGCCGCGGCCTGGGCCTCCCCGCGGTGCTCGGCATCGTGCGCGGACACCGAGGCGCGATCAAGGTAGAGAGCGAACCTGGCCGGGGCACCACGCTGAAGCTCTATTTCCCGGCCGTGGAGGGCGCGGGTGAACGCGCGCCGCGCCCCGGCACCGGCGCCGGCCGTTACCGGGGCACGGGCACGATCCTGATCATCGACGACGAGGAGATCGTGCGCAGCGTGACCGGACGCATCTTGCAGAGCTTCGGCTTCAAGGTGGTCTCCGCGGCGGACGGCGTCGAGGGGCTCTCGCTGTTCCGCAGCCACGACGACGAGATCGTGGCCGTGCTGCTCGACTTGACCATGCCGGGCCTCGACGGGGAGGCCGTGTTCCGTGAGCTGCGCGCGATGCGTCAGAACGTGCCGGTGCTGCTGATGAGCGGCTACAACGAGCAGGACGCGATCCCTCGCTTTGCCGGCAAGGGTCTGGCTGGCTTCCTGCAGAAGCCGTTCACGGTGGATCAGCTGACGGAGAAGCTGCGAAGTATCTTGCCGAGCTGATCGCCTGGCCGAGCACGAGCTCCACCTCGACCAGCGAGCCCGCCGGCGCGATCGGAATGACGTTGCCTTCGATCAGCCTACCGTCGACGAACAGCTCCTTCACACCGCTCGAGACGCCGCTCGGGTTCTTGACGCTGATGCGGTACTCGGCGCCCCGGTACTGGCGCGTGACCGAAAAGCCGCCCCAGCGCCTGGGAATGCAGGGCGCAAGCCGCAGGCCGTCGTGCGTCGGCATGATGCCCAGGATGTACTTGGTCGCCGCGGTGTAGGTCCAGGCGGCGGTACCCGACAGCCAGCTGTTGCGCGCCAGACCGAACTCCGGATGCTCGTCGCCCAGGATGTTCTGCGGATAGGCGTACGGCTCGCACTGGAAGGCGTCGATGGCGTCGTTCTTCGAGGCGGGGTTGATCTGGTCGTAGTACTGGTAAGCGCGATCGCCGTTGCCGAGCAGCGTCTCCGCGATCATCACCCACGGGTTGGCGTGCAAGAAGATGCCGCCGTTCTCCTTCGCGCCCGGCGGGTAGGTGGTGACACCGCCCTTGCTCGGGTCGTACCCCTTGTAACCGGGCGAAGACAGCTTGATGCCGTGCTTGGTGTTGAGCAGGCGCTCCACGCTGTCCAGCGCCACGCGTGCCCGTTCGCTGTCCGCGAAGCCGCTCAGCACCGGCCAGGACTGGCCGTTGACCCAGATCTGGCCCTCGCTGTTGTGCCGGCTGCCGAGCGCGCTGCCGTCGGCGTCGAAGTAGCGCACGAACCAGGCGCCGTCCCAGGCCACGTCGTTGAACGTCTTCTTCATCAGCGCGTAGTCCACGCGATAGCTCTCGACCGAGGCCTGGTCGCCAAGGTGGTCGTAGAGCTCGATCAGCTCCTTCAGCGCCAGACCGTAGAGGTTGGCGTTGAAGCAAGACTCGGCTCCGGTCGGCAGGTTCACCGTGTCGTTCCAGTCGGCGAAGCCGAGCAGCGGCAAGCCGTGAGCGCCCCTGTCCTTGCGCGTGAAGTCGAGTGAACGCTCGAGGTGGTCCAGCACCGTGCCCCGCTCGATCGCGCTGCCGTCCTTGTGTTTATCGTAGAACGGGATCTCCTCCTGCAAGAAGGCGTAGTCCCCGGACTCCTTCAGGTACCAGCACACGGCGATCACGATCCACAGGTGGTCGTCCCCGTAGTAACGCGGCCTATCGTCGCGTTCGCGCGAGTCGCCCTCGTTGGCCACCATGCTCAGGGGATTGAACTGGTGCATGGCCGAGCCGTCGCGCTTCTGCACGCTGAGCAGCATGCGCATCAGCGCCTTGGCCTCGTCGGGCTGCCGATCGAGCACGCCCAGCGCGTCCTGCGAGCTGTCGCGGAAGCCGATGCCGCGCTCGCCGAGCCCGAGCTGGTAGAGCGAGAGGTAGCGCGACCAGTTCTTGGTCGTGTGGCACTGCCGTGGATTGTGCACGTTGACCATCGAATTGAAGCTCGGGTCCGGCGTGTGCACCTGGAACTTGGTCAGGTAGTCCTCGAAGAAGGCGCGTTGCTCGGCGAAGGCCCGCGCCACCCGCGCGCCGTCCCGGTACTCCGCGGCGGCCTCGAGCGCGGCGTCCTCGCTGGCTGCCTGCCCGAGCTGCGTGACGAACTCGCGGCTCTCGCCCGGGCCCAGCTGGCCGAGCTCGAGCAGCAGGGCGCCGATGTTGTCACCCCGCCGCGCCTCGTAGTCGCCGAGCTGCGCCGAGAGCAGCGCCAGCGGCTGCTGCCAGGTGCCGTACTCGTTGTCACCGAGAAAGCGCTTGCGGCACGTCTCGAAGGACGCGACCGGCACGTTGGCCGTCAGGTAGTTGACCTGGCGGTTCTTGTTCATGAACGCGTACTGCATGAGCACGAGCTCGCCGCTCGCGCAGCGCCGCGCGCGGCTCTGCATCGTCTGCGGCACCCAGTCGGCGTTGTTGAACTGCTTCAGCGCGTCGAAGTGCGTGTACTCGACCACCGGCACGGCATCGAGCGAGATCGGCTCGCTGCGCAGGTTGCTGACGCGCACTTGCCGCAGCGCCGCGCTGGCGCCGCGCGGCACGAACACAGTGATCTCGCTGCGCACGCCGTAGAACTCGGTGATCCAGCGCATGTAGCCCAGACCGACACGGCACTCGAAGCGATCGTAGGCATCGAGCGTGGGCACGAAGTACGGCGAGAAGATGCGGTACCCCGCCGGCTCCTTCAGCCTGAGGTAGAGCGTCTCGCCCTTGAACTCGGACGCCGGCAGCTGCGGGATGTACTTGACGATGCGGTTGAGCGCAGGGTCGTCCTTGCACAGCAGCGAGCCGCCCGTGTGATCGACGATGCCGCCGAACTTCATCGAGCCCACGTAGTTGACCCACTTCACTGGCGTCTTCGGGTTGGTGATCACGTACTCGCGGCTCGAGTCGTCGAAATGGCCGTACTTCATGAGCTAGCGTGAGCTTATCTGGAATCGGTTCCAGATCCAATCGCTAAACCGCCCGCGCGGCCGCATTTCTGGAATCGGTTCCAGACACCAGGAATTTTCGGGCACATCCCCGCGCAGCCCGGCCGTCGTCACATCAAGAAGGAGACGCCCACGGCCACGTTCGGATAACCAGCGCGCAGGGTGAGCGCCACGCTGTCGGAAAAGTGGTAACGGCCGCCGGCGTAAAAGGCCGGCCGCACGCCGCTGGCCTTGCCGAAGTAGAGCCCCCCGCCCGGCTCACCGAAGACGCTCCAGTGGTCGCTGAGCCAGAAGTTCCACTGCATCACCACCGGCACCCAGAAGACGTTGTTCTTGCCCGGTGAGAGCCAGTCCAGGCCGAAGCCGATGCCGACGGTGTTGTTGATCGTCTTGACGAAGCCGTTGTCGACGAGCTCGACCGTGCCGCGAAAGCCGGGGCCGAATCCGGAGTTGAAGCCACCCTGCCCCTTGGGACCCGGCACGTCGAAGCCGACGACGAAGTGCGGCTCGGCCTCGAACACGTAGTTCGGATGCAGGCCAGGGCGCTTGATCGTGTTCACCGCAGAAGCCTGCGAAGTGACGCTGAAGAAGGCGGCGGCAGCCAGGCAGGCGAGGGTTTTCCGAATCATGCGGGCCATTATCCCCAAAGCGCGAAGAGTGGATCGCGGTGCGCGACACGAATGACAGGCATCCCACCCGTGACTACACCCGCAAGCTGCTGGATTGATTGAGTTTACCTCGTCGGGCACGGCTGATGCTCCAACGACGGGCATGAATCCGCACGAACTCTTGCTTGTCCTTACGGCACTGCTGGGCCGGCGGCTGGAGCGAGCCCCCGACTCGGCGCCGAGCTCTCTCAGGCTGGCGCGCGAACGCGTGGCCGCGGCCCGCAGCCGAGTGAGCGAGCGCGACCCGTTTCATGCGCTCGAGGGGCTGCGCGGCGCCCCGCCGTCCCGCCCGTCACACCCTTGAGGGTAAGTGTCGGCGATTAGCGCGCCATGGCACGGCGGCGAGCACGCCGTTCGGCCAGCTTGAGCAGCGAGGACAGCGCCTCGGCCTGAACCGGTTTGTGCACGATCTTGGGCCGCGAACGAGCCAGGAAGTCTCGAGCGCGGGGCGTCAGGGCCCCACCGGTCAAGAACACGAAGCGGTCGATCAGCTCGGGGCGACGCTCGCTCACGCCTTCGTAGACGGCCACGCCGTCCACGGTCGGCATGTGCACGTCGCACAACACGAGATCGAAATTGGCGTCGTGCTCGAGCAGCGCAAGCGCCTCCTGACCCCCGTCCGCCAGCACCACGTCCACGCTGATCGACAGGTAGTTACGCAGGGCTTTCAGCAGCATCAGCTCGTCGTCGACGATCAAGATCCGCAGCCGGTTCTCCTGCGTCGGACCGGATTCCGGCCCGCGACCGGTGACCGGCTCGGCGTCGTCCTCGCACAGCGGCAGAACCACCTCGATGCGGGCCCCGCCGAAGCGTGATTGAGCCACGTTGATCTCGCCCGCGTGCGCGCGGACGATCTCGCGCACCAGTGAGAGCCCGAGCCCGGTGCCGACATGAGACGGCTTGGTCGTGAAGAACGGTTCGAAGACGCGCTCGCGCAGAGCAGCCGCGATGCCGGGGCCGCTGTCTTCCACGACCAGGACAGCGCGCTCCCCCATGAGGCGAGTGGAGACCTCGATCTGTTGCCGCTCGGCGTCGTTGTCCGGCACCGCCTGCGCGGCGTTGACCACCAGGTTCATCACCACCTGACCCAGCCGCCCGCGGTTGCCGGTGACGGGCGGCAGCTGCTCGAGGTCGAGGTGAAGCCGTGCCCGCGAACGGTAGGCAGGCCCGGCGATGCGGCAGGAGACTCGCACCACCTCGTTCAGGTCGAGCGGCTCGAGCTGCTCGCCGTCCATACGGGCGAAGGTGCGCAGATCACCCGCCACGGTGCTGATCCGTTCCAGCCCCTCGCGGGCGTCGGCCAGGGCCGAGTCCACCTTGGTCAGCAGCTGCTTCAGCTCGTCGGGGGTGAAATCGAGCGCGTTCACCGCGGAGCGCGCGGCCTTGACCTCGCGCTCCGCCACGGCCAGCGACAGCAGCACCCAGCCGGCGGGGTTGTTGATCTCGTGGGCCACCCCGCTCGAGATCTCGCCGATCGCCGCCAGCTTGCCCGCGTGCACCAGCTGCGCCTGCGTGCGCTTGAGCGCCTCGTAGGCCTGCTCCATCTCCCTGCGCGACGCCACTTCGCCGTCGAGCTCCTCGGCCAGCAGGTTGATGCCGGTGGCGATGGCGTCGACGACGTCGAGGTCGTCGCCCACGGGCGCGCGCGCCTTGAAGTCCTGGCGGGCGATGGCGAGGAGCGCTTCGAGAATCGACTCCAGCCGCTGATCGACGGCGCCGTTCATGGCACGGGCCCGAGCAGCCAGTTCACGGCCAGCTTTTCGTCGAGAAACAACCGGGTCGGGACGGGTTGCTGGCGCAGGCGAATGAAGAAGTTGCCAACGACCTGGCTGACCGGCGACTCGATCAAGAGCGCGACGGCCGCGAACTTCGCCTTCATCTCGCTGCTGCTCAGGTAGTCGCGAGCCTCGCGTGATTGGTAGCGGATCCCGCGCAGGTCCACGAGCACGGGCACGCACTTCTCGCCGGCGAGCTCGAACGTCGTGCGCACCGCCGCGCGGGCGCTGTCGATGTCCATCTCCATGCCCTGATCGACCCTGGCAAGGACGAAACCGCGCTCGTCCAGCACGAAACTGCAGTTTCGGGTTCGGGCACTGACCATGAGCAGCCAGTGGAGTTGTAGCACGCCGGCCGGCGAGACGGCCCTGCTAGGCCAGATCGAACAGCAGCGCCTCCGCGTCCACGGAGCCTTCGATGTCGACGCTCGAGACCTCGCTCAGCGCGGCGCCGTCGCCAGCCATCAACACCTCGCCCCCGAGGGTGATAGCCCCCTGCGTCACCTGGACATAGACGTGACGTCCCGGTGAAACCTGGTGGATCACGCGCTGACCGGGGTCGAGCCGTGTCGCATACAGGGCGACGTCCTGGTGAACGGTGACACTGCCCTCCCGACCGTCTCGGGATGCGACAAGCCTCAGCCGCCCACGCTTCTCCTCGGTGCTGAAGCTCTTCTGCTCATAGCCGGGGGTGAGACTGCGCTGCTCTGGAAGGATCCAGATCTGCAGAAAGTGGACGAGGTCCGTGCGCGACGCGTTGTACTCGCTGTGCACGACCCCGGTGCCCGCCGTCATGCGCTGGACGTCGCCGGGCTTGATCACCGAACCGGTGCCGAGCGAGTCCTTGTGCTCGAGCGCGCCGTCGAGAACGTAGGAGACGATCTCCATGTCGCGATGCGGGTGACTGGGGAAGCCCCGCCCGGGTTGCACGCGGTCTTCGTTGATCACCCGCAGCGCCCGGAACCCCATGTGGCGCGGATCGTAATAATCGGCGAACGAAAAGCTGTGGTAGCTGTCGAGCCAGCCGTGGTCGGCGTGACCGCGTTCAGCGGCGGGGCGCAGGTTGATCATGGTCTCATCATTCTGCTACCGCCCGGACGGGAGCGATAGGTCGAGGGGACGAGATGCAGCGTTGCGAGAGGGCAACAGTGGCTACGGAAAGCCCGCGGCAAGCGCGCGCACCGGTTTCCGCCCGCCGCAGACCCTGTGCTAGAAACCAGCCGCCATCATGAAGCGCCCCTCGCTCCTCCACCCCATCACGACCATCGCCGCCCTCCCCGTCGTCGCCGCGCTCGTGTTCGGCTGCGGCGGAGGCAAGCCCGCCGAGTCAGCCGACTCCGCGAGCACGGACGACTCGAGCGAAACGAGCGCCGCGCCCGCGTCCGAGGGCGACAAGGAAGAGGCCAGCGACGAAACGGCCGAGAAGAGCGACACCAAGGAAGAGGCCAAGGCCGACGCGAAGCCGGAGGAGCCGAAGTCCGATAGCCCGGCCGGTGACAGCCCGGGCCCCACGGCGCCGCGCACGCCCAAGGACATCGTCACGGCTCCGGACGTGCTCTTCATGTTCTCGTTCAACGACTCGGACATGAAGAAGGACGCCGAAGAGAAGTGCGAGAAGAGCTCGAAGGGCGACGGCAAGAAGAACGCCGACTGCATGGCCAAGGCCCGCAAGAAGGTCGATCACGACGGCATGGGCTTCAAGCAGGACAAGAGCGGCGGCTGGGTCTGGACCACCATCAAGCGCAACGGCAACGTGCTCGTCACGCTGCATCAGGTGCCGATCGAGTTCGGCGAAGAGACCAAGAACAGCATCACGATCAAGACCACCGGCAAGGACACCGGCAAGAAGCCGAAGACGCCGCCGGCCAAGGTCACCTTCGGCGTGCCCAACGACTACCAGATCTCGCGCAAGGACCCGCAGCACGGGCTGATGGTCTACGAAGCCAAGATCGGCATCGTCGGTGACGGCGGCAAGGCCGATCCCCGCGCCGGCAAGTAGCCTCGACCTCGACCTCGACCTCGGCCTCCGCCTCGGAAGCTACTTGGCGGCGGGAGGCGCGGCGGCGGGCTTGGCAGCGGCGGGTTTGGCGACCTTGACGAACTTCAGCGTCATGCGGTCGGTCTCGCCGATGGCCAGGTACTTGGCCTTGTCCTTGTCACCGAGGCGCAGCGTGGGCGGCAGCGTCCACACGCCTTCGGGGTGATCCTTGGTGTCCTTGGGGTTGGCGTTGAGCTCGGACTTGCCGGCGAGCTTGAAGCCGGCGGCCTGGACCTGCTCGATCACCCACTTCTCGGGCAGGTAGCCCTTCTTGGCGGACGCCACCGGATCGGCGTCGGGCTGGCCGCGGTGTTGCTCGATGCCGAGCACGCCGTTCGGCTTCAGCGCGGCGTGGAGCTCGCCGAGCCACTGCGGCAGAACGTTGTTGTTCACCATGCCGTGCAGTCCGCGGAAGACGATCACGAGATCGACTTTACCGTCGATGGTGAGATCGGGGTTCTTGCCGTCGATCGTCGCCGTCTCGACCTTGCCGTAGACTTCGGGTGCGCGCTCGAGGAAGAGCTTGGTGCGGAGCCCGTACAGGGTGCTGCGCTGATCCACCGGGCCGGCCGGGTCGGTCGTCGTCACGATCAGCTTGCCCTTCTTGGCCAGGGCCGGCGCCAGGAGCTCCGTGTACCAGCCCTCGCCCGGGCCGTACTCGAGCACGGTCATGTTCGGCTTGAAGCCAAAGAACTCGAGCGTCGCCTGCGGGTGGCGCTGTGTGTCGCGCTCGGCGTTGCCGGGCTTTCTGTGCTTGCCGGCCAGCGCCGCCTCGATCGCGGCGCGGCCACTGCCGTAGTCCTTGTCGGCCAGCGTCTTGGCCTGCGCGCGAAGCTCGGGCGTGAGCCGCGCCACTTCGGCCTCGTGATCACCGAGCATCTTCTGGCGATCGGCCTCGAGTGCCTTGCGCTCCTCTTCCTTCTTCTTCTCCTCGGGGCTGAGCGCGGGCGCGGGCGCCGGGGCGACCGCTGCGGCGCTCGCGGCGGGCGGCTCGGGAGCGGGTGTCGGCGCTGGCGCGGGCGGCGCGGGCTCTTGAGCGGCGCCGCAAGCAAGGACCGTGGACAGAGCGAACAGGGAGAGCGGAAGAGCCTTCATGCTGCGGCAGTAGCGCGAGCTCTGCGTCACCACAACCACGCTCGCTTGACGTGGACGATTGGAAAAGCAATCGCTGGTGCCCCTGCTTGTGCGTCCACGCCCCACGCGGCGTCACCCTTCCCGGTTATCCCGTCCGGGTCGTCACGGCGCGGCGCGTGCGCGGCTGCAGAGCCGCTGGGTGCCGCGCGCCGTGGCCCAGCGAGCACGCGCGGGCCACGGCGCGCCCGTTACGACGAGGCGCCCCACGACAAAAACGAAACGGCGGACGCCCTGTGGCATCCGCCGTTCGTTTCACACCGACGAGGATCAGTTCTCGGCGACGGGGCGGCCGTTGCTCGGGGGAGCGATGCGGCCCAGGCGATCACCCAGGATGGCCTGCTTGCGGTTGACCCAGCGCGTGCGGTCGTAACCGTCCAGGTTCTTGTTCATCACGATCTGGAAGCAGGAGGCGTTGCCCTGCTCGGCGATGATCGCGGACCAGGCCAGGAAGAAGTTCCAGATGCGGTACCAACGCTCGCCGTAGGCGGCGACGACGGCCTCGCGGTTGGAGACCCAGTTGTCACGCCAGCGCTGGATGGTCCAGCCGTAGTGGATGCTGATGTTCTCGACGCTGTGCGTCTCGAAACCAGCCTTCTCCATGGCCTTCATCATGCCGGCGGGCGGCAGGCTCGCGTCGGCGCCCGGGAAAATGTACTTGTTCATGAACAGGCCCCAGATGAGGTCTTCGGGGCGGAGGCCACGACGCAGGCCGGTCCACTGGATCAGCGCGAGGCCGTCGTCGGTGAGGTACTCACGAACGATGTCGTAGTAGCCGACGAGGTTCTTCACGCCGACGTGCTCGACCATCTCGAGGCTCACGATGCGGTCGAACTTCTGCTTGGGGATCTCGCGGTAGTCGGTGCAGATGATGCGCGCCTTGTCGGCCACGCCCCACTCCTTGGCGCGCTGGTTACCGAACTCGGTCTGGCGCTCGGCGATGGTGATGCCGGTGGCGTCGACGCCGTAGTACTTGGCCGCGTGGCTGGCCAGGGTGCCCCAGCCGCAGCCGATGTCGAGCAGCCGGTGTCCGGGCTCGAGGCCGAGCTTCTGGCAAACCAGGTTCAGCTTGTTGTCCTGGGCCTGCTCCAGGGTCTGACCCGGGTTCTCGAAGAAGCCGGAGGTGTAGATCATGCGCTCGCCGAGGAACCAGCCGAAGAAGTCGTTGCCGCGATCGTAGTGCTCGCGGACGATGCGCTTGTCCTGGCTCTTGGAGTGGATCGTCACCTCGGGCACGAAGTTCGTGACGGCCCACTTGAAGTGCTCCTTCGTGAGCTTGTACTCGACGAACAAGTTGCGGTTGGAGATGAGCTCACCCATCTCGCACTTGATGTCGATGTCGCCATCGAAGTAGGCCTCGTACAGTACGGAAATCGGAATGCGCTTCGTGGCGTACTTGCGCTCGAGCTTGGGATCGTTGAACGTCACGTAGTCAGTCAGGCTCTTCATGAGTTGTCCTTGGGCCCGCGTTCGTGGCTGAGTGAAATCGCCCAAACCGGCGCGGGCGCCACGAAAGCACGGGCTAGGGGCCCAGGCAAGGCCGGAATCGGCTCGACGAGCGCGCACAGCGGCTCTGCGATCCGGCTGTAACTGCCGGATAGGTGGTCGTTTGCGGGCTTCGGCCGCCGTGCGAGCAGCCGCACGGTACGTCGATCCGGCACCCAGAATGCGCGATTCGCTGTGCGCTTTCTCGGCTCGAAGGGCAAACGCGCCGCGGCGTGGCGCGCTGGGGGCCGGAGCCTTCGCCCACCGCAGACGAAAGCAGCATCCTTTCGTTTGGCACGGGCGTTGCTCGGTCTCAGTGGCGCCATGAACCTGGCCGACGCGCTCAAGCTCCTTGGCGACGCGCTTCCCGACGTCGGCACCTTGGCGCGACTGCTCGTCGCGGCGCTGATCGGCGGCGTGCTCGGTTTCGATCGCGAGCGCAAGGACAAACCGGCCGGGCTGCGCACGCACATGTTGGTGTCGCTCGGCTCGGCGACGTTCGTGTTGCTCGGGTTCGAGATGAGCGCCGAGTTTTCGGAGCACGGCCAGCCCGCGCTGGACCCGACGCGCGTGCTCCAGGGCGTCGTCGGCGGCATTGGCTTTCTCGGCGCGGGCAGCATCATTCAGGCGCGGGGCCAGGTCTCCGGAGTGACGACTGCCGCCAGCGTCTGGATGGCCGGGGCCCTGGGCTCCGCTGCCGGCATGGGCGCGCACGCGATAGCGCTCGCGGCGACGCTGCTCGCGGTGTTGGTCCTCACGGCGCTGCGCCGGCTGGAGCTCAGCCTGCGCCCGAGCGCCCCCGGCAGAGACAGCGAAGACTCCGATCCCGACCTGCGCGGGACGCCGACGCACAAGCCGAAAGCGGAACCCAGCTGAGCGGGGCGCGCTAGCGCCGCAGAGCCGTGACCGCGGTGTTCAGCCAGCGACGCACGCGAAAGACGGGGCCGCTGGCTGTGCGCGCGTCGGGTGGACTCTGGCTGCGACGCCTGCGCAAGGGAATGGGGTCGGCTTGCTCGCGGCTCAAGAGGCGCTGCAGCCGCATGGCGCGCTCGGCGTGCGGGTCCCCCTCGCTGCCGCCGAACGGTGCGAGCGCAGCGTAGAGCTCGGCAACGTCGCCGAAACGAGCCTCGCGCTCACGCATCAGGCAGCGCTCGACGACGGCGCAGAGCGGAAGCGGCAGCTCGGGGCTGAGCTCGGCGGGAGGCGTCGGGCGCCGGCAGAGGATGTGCGAACAGATCTCGAGCGGAGTCGCACCGTCGAACGGCACGCAGCCCGTCAACAGCTCGTACAGCACCGCGCCGACGGCCCACACGTCGCTGCGCGCGTCGACCTCGCGCGCCGCCTGCAGCTGCTCTGGAGACATGTAGTGCGGCGAGCCCATGCTCTCGCCATGGCGAGTGAGGTCGCGCCGGCCCTTCACGCCTGGCGCCTTGGCGATACCGAAATCGAAGACCTTCACGCACTCGCTGCCGTCGGCCTCCAGCGCAACGAACAGATTCTCCGGCTTGAGGTCGCGGTGGACGATCCCGCGCGCGTGGGCGTGAGCCAGGCCTTCGCAGACGTCGAGCATGTAACGCACCGCCAGCGGGCTCGCCAGGCGGCCGCCGTCGTGGACCAGCGTCCAGAGATCCGCTCCGCGCACGAGCTCGAGCGCCATGAAGGGCAGGTCGACGGCGCCGTCGCAGGCCGCAAAGCCCGAGTCGTAGATGGCCACCACGTAGCGTGTGGAGAGCTGGGCCAGCGTGCAGGCCTCGTTCATGAAGCGAGCCGTCAGGTCGTGGCTACGCCTGAGATCCGGGTAGAGGACCTTGAGCGCCACCTTCCGCCCGAGCTGCTCGTCCTCGGCCACGAAGACCGCGCTCATGCCTCCCGAACCCAGCGGGCGGCGCACCCGGTAACGGCCCGCGACCAGATCGCCCGTGTCCGGCAGTCGGGGATCTTTCGCAAGCCGGGTATTGATGGCGAGACTGACGGCCGAGAGCTCCGGCGACATCTTCCGCAGGCGAGTGCAAGCCATGTGCCCTGCTGCCGCGGAAATCGCAGCACGGCACGCGATCTGCTTACAGGCCTTCGATGCTTTGGCTGCTCGGTGAAGAACGACGCGCTCCAGGCGAACGTGCTCGCTCCGAGCAGCAGCGTAACGCCCCCGTGCCGCCCGCGCTCATCGTAGCCACTCTCCTCTGCTTGTTGGGCGCTATCGCGACGCTGGTGCCGTTCTGGCCCTCCCTCATCGTGGCCAGCTGGGTAGCAGCCCTGACGGCCCCGATGCTGGAGCGGGTGGCCGCGAACAGCGCCAGCCGGCAACGGTACGTTGCGCTCCTCGTCACCGGCATCGTGATCGTGGCGGTCGCGGCCCTGGCCATCGTCACGATCTCGCTGTTGCAGGCAGGGGCGGAGCTCGTTCGCACGTTGCTCGCCACCGAGAGCGGCGCGGCCGCCCTACGGGAGCTCATCTCCAACGGCGGCCAGCACCGGGTCGATCTCTTCAACCTGCGGCCCGAGGAGCTCGCAGGCATGGTGCGCCAGTACGGCGGCGGCGCGCTCAGCGCGCTCGGCACGGTATTCGGCGAGACCACCAAGGCGGTGATCGGCGCCGTCGTCTTCATTTGCGCGACATATTTCCTGCTGACCCATGGACGCAGGGGGTACGCATGGGTGGTGGACAACGGGATCGCGCCTCCCCACATCCTGAGGCGCTTTGCCACAGCCTACGTCGAAACAGGTAGGGGCCTTCTGATCGGGATCGGACTGACCGCGCTGCTCCAGGCGCTGGTGGCCACCGCCGGCTACCTGGTGCTCGGCGTCCCTCGGCCGGCCGCGCTAGGGTTCCTCACGTTTCTGGCTGCGCTGGTGCCGACCTTCGGCACATCGCTGATCTGGCTGCCGGTGACGGTGGGCCTCTTGTTTTCAGGCCGTCCCGGCGCGGCGGCGGTGATGGTCATCTTCGGGCTCGTTGCCGGAATCGTCGACAACGTCGCGAGGCCGTGGCTCTCGCGCTGGGGCCGGCTGAAGCTGCCGGGCCTGGTGGTTTTCATCGCGATGTTGGGAGGTTTGGCGGCATTTGGCGCGTGGGGCCTGATTCTCGGGCCGCTCTTCGTGCGGATGATGGTAGAAGCCCTGGGACTCCTTCGCGAATATCGGTCACAGAAGTCCCTTGGATTAGAGAGCGATTCGGCGACGAGCTAGAATCGACGCGAGCAGGATGGCAGCGGACTACGGCGCAAGACAGGCGAGCACGCTCAACGTTCTGATCGTCGAGGACGACGACGATTCGCGTGAGATGCTGGCGGAGCTCGTCAGCATGCTCGGCTGTCGCGCGTTGCGCGCCGGAGACGCCGCGCAGGCCCTGCGCCACGCGCGGGAGTCGGCGCCCGACCTGGCGCTGGTCGACATCGGCCTGCCCGAGGTCGACGGTTACGAGGTCGCCCGCAGGCTGCGCGCGCAGCCCGGCGGCAAGGACGTGCGTCTGATCGCGCTGACGGGCTACTCCGATCTCAGTGTGCGCGAGGAAGCCCTGGCAGCCGGCTTCGACGACTTCGTGGTCAAGCCGGTGCTGCCGGAAGCTCTCGAGTCGCTGCTGCGCGCCGAGCGCAAGCGGCGCGCCGGCGGGACCCCTCAGCCGTAGCGCTCGAGCTTGCGGTAGAGCGTGCGGCGGTCGAACCCGAGCACCTTGGCCGCCAGCGTCTTGTTACCGCCCACGGCGGCGAGGACCTTGCGGATGTAGCGCTCCTCCACGACGTGCATCGCCGGCAAGTCGTTGGGATCGTCGCTGACCGTGAACACCTCGGTCGGCCGGTGCTCGCGGATCTTCACCGGCAGGTCGTCGAGCGTGATCTCGTCGAAGCGCGCCAGCGCGACGGAGCGCTCCATGCAGTTCTCGAGCTCGCGCACGTTGCCGGGCCAGTCGTAGTTGACCAACCTCTCGGCCACGAGCCGGCCGAGGCGGTTCACGTTCTTGCCCGTGCGTGCGGCCGCGCGCTCGAGGAAGTGTTGCGCCAGCAGCAGCACGTCATTACCGCGTGATCGCAGCGACGGCATGTCGATGCGCACCACGTTGATGCGGTAGTAGAGGTCCTCGCGGAAGTGCTTCTCCGCGACCTCGCTCTCCAGGTCCTTGTTGGTCGCGGCGACGATGCGCGCATCGAACGGAATTTCCTGCGTGGCACCCAGCGGCCGCACCTTGCGCTCCTGCAGCACACGCAGGAGCTTGGCCTGCATGCCGAGCGGCATGTCGGCGATCTCGTCCAGAAAGAGCGTGCCCTGGTCGGCCTCGACGAACAGGCCGGTGCGCGAAGTGCGGGCGTCGGTGAAGGCGCCGCGCATGTGACCGAAGAGCTCGCTCTCCAGCAGGTTCTCCGGGACGGCCGCGCAGTTGATGGCCAGGAACGCGCCCTTGCGCCCGCTGCGCTCGTGCACCGCGCGGGCCACGAGCTCCTTGCCCGTGCCGCTCTCGCCGGTGATGAGCACGTTGGTATCGCTCTCCGCCACGCGGTTGACGATATCGGCGACGCGCTGCATCGCGACGCTGGTGCCGATCACGTCGGGCAGCTCGCGATCCTCGACGCGACGACGCAAGCGGCGTAGCTCGTCGCTCATCGTGCGGTGGCGCACGGCGCGTTCGAGCGCCAGCGCCAGAGCGTCCATCGACACCGGCTTGGTGATGAAGTCGTACGCGCCGGCGCGCATCGCGCCGACGGCGTGCTCGAGGCTGCCGAAGCCCGTCATCACCACGACGACCAGATCCGGTCGTTTGCCGAGCGCCGCCCGGCAGAGATCGAGGCCGCTCATGCCATCCATGTGGATGTCGACGAGCAGCACCCAGTAGTCTTCGCGATCCAGTAGAGCCAGCGCCTCGTCGGGGTTGAGGCACCAGGTCACCGAGTAACCGCGTTGAGTCAGACCGGCTTCCGCGAGCTCACACATCTCGCGGTCGTCATCCACCACGAGCACTCCGGGGCGCGTGGTATTCCGCGCTGTAGGCTCGAGGGGGGCGCTGGGTTCAAGTGCTGCCATAGCGACTGACATGTCGGGCCCCTTTTGTGCACAGGCTGTGCCGCACTGCGGCGGTTTGCAACTGCCCGATTTTATTGCATTTCGCAGCGCTGTGCGTGGCACTATGCCACAAGCCTGCCCTCCATGCGTGCAAATGTGCCCCACGTGAAGTTCCCCGGAGCAGCCCGTGTGTCGGGGATTCTGCGCACGCCGACTGAGGTGCGAAGTTTCCGCATGGCGATTGGCCTTGCTCGGAGCTGGTCATAGCGCCTACGTGACAACAGTAATGCCTGACTCGGAGGGGCCATGCATGCCCGATCAGCGACTTTCGCTCCTGGACGAACTGCGCCAGGCCGAGCGGCGAGCCGCTATCTCGCGCGTCGCATCGGTGATCGGACACCTGATCGGAACACCGCTGAACGTGATCGCCGGGCGCGCCGCGCTGATCAGGGCCAACCCCTCGCCTGAGGCCACGCTGGAGAATGCACAGCGCATCGAGCAGCAGGTGGAGCGCCTGGCGCTGCGCATCAGGCGCCTGATCGATTACCTGACCGCGCCGGAGCCGGAGCCCAATCCCAGCCTGGTGAGCGCCGTCGTGGAAGACGCGCTCGGCCTGTACACACCCGTCGCCGCCGCGCGCGGCGTCGCCATCGAGCTCGCACACGGCGAACTGCCGAACGCCAAGGTGGACGGCATGTCCGCCATGATCGTGCTCACGAGTCTGCTCGGCCTGGCGGCGCGCGCCGCCCCGCGAGGCAGCGCGCTCCACCTGATGGCAGCGCTGCAGAACGACGTCGTCACGTTTCGCCTGACCGTGCCGGGATTGACTGTGCCACAGGCGCGCCTCGATCGTCTCGATCCGCCCGAAGAGGCCGACGGCCTCGACGCCGAACGGTTGCAGGTGCTCTCGGTCTGTTTTGCCATCGCCCGCCGCCACGGGGGACGAGTCGAATTCGTCAATCAAGAAGGCGGCGCCGCCTTCATCTTCGACTGTCAGGCGACCTGAGCCGCCGCGGCGGCGTACGCCGCTAAATGCTGCCGAGCCAGCGATCGACTTCGCGTTCGGCCTCGTCCTTCTGCATGCCGTAGCGTTGCTGCAGGCGACCGACCAGCATGTCCTTCTTGCCCTGGATCATCTCCATGTCGTCGTCGGTCAGCTTGGCCCACTTGCTACGCAGGCGACCCTTGAGCTCGTTCCAACGACCTTCGATCGAGTCCCAATTCATGAGTGACCTCCGGAAGGTGAGGCTGCAGGAAACATGCCTCGAGAAACGGCGCCGTGTCGTGGCGGAATGGGCCGAACGCCACCGGGACGCCACGCGCTTTCCAACGTGCGCGGAGCCAGAACGGCCCTCCTCCTCTTAACAGGGGGAGTTTGCGCGCGCTGGCATGCGTTCTGCTTGAACCAGGGTGGAGCACGAGCCGCCGCGCGCGTGCTCCAGGAGGAGAGACAATGTTGTACTGGGCAGCCGTCTTCTTCGTGATCGCGCTGATCGCGGCCATCTTTGGTTTCGGTGGCATCGCGGCTGGCGCAGCTGGGGTCGCGAAGATCCTGTTCTTCGTGTTCCTGATCCTGGCCTTGCTGTCGTTCATCTTCGGCCGCCGCGTGCCCACCTGACAGGGCCCTGGGAGGCCCCGGCCGAGGAGGCCCCGTGTCGGTGACGGGCGCGGAGCGATGTCTTCGCGCCCCACCCCGCGGGCTCCCGAGAGTGCCGTGACTGGTCGAGCCGCAGCCGGTGTAGAGTGAGCTGCTGCGAGGCCAGATGGACGACTCTCTCAAGACCAGCGAGGCACGGCTGTGGAAGCTGATCGAACAGCGCTGTCAGCCCGGAGCTGACGTCGACGAGCTCGATCGCAGGATCTGGGAGCTGTTCGGCGAAGACTGGGCGGTGATGTTCACCGACCTGTCCGGCTTCTCGCGTCGGGTCGCTGAATTCGGCATCATTCACTTTCTTCAGGTCATCCACGAGCAACGCAAGCTCTTGCTGCCGCTGGTGGAGAAGCACGATGGTCTCTTGGTCAAGCAGGAGGCCGACAGCTTCTTGATCACGTTCCGCAAGATCGGCGCTGCGGTCGACTGCGCGCTCGAGATGCAGCGCGCCTGCGGCCAGCTCAATCAGCGGCGGACGCCGGCGGAGCAGGTGCTGCTCTGCATCGGCATCGGCTGTGGCCGGCTCCTTCGCATCGGTGACCACGACGTCTGGGGGCGCGAGGTGAACTCCGCCAGCAGGCTGGGCGAGGACGTCGCAGGCTCTGGCGAGATTCTTTTGACCTCAGCGGCGAGGAGGGCGCTCGCACCTCGCTTCGAGAACGAGCTCGAAGCGCTGTCGAAGAGCCCCTTCGACGACGAGCCCTGTTATCGTCTCGCTTCGTCGGGCTGAGTGGTGGCTCAGCCCGAGAACCGAGAAATTGTTACGCACGGCGTGATCTTTTTGGAAGCGGGCGCGCCACAGTACGTCGCGGTGTCTTTAGCCGCAGCGCCATCCACCTGTGCTGGAGAAGTACATTCATGATCGACGCCC
>DATLIL010000993.1:0-8533 GCA_035539475.1 Polyangiaceae bacterium | reverse complement strand
AGGGCCGCGACGGCTACTCCCCAGCGCTGGCTTTTCGAGCGATCGAGCCGGGCGAGCGGGGAGCTAGCGCTCACACGTGAACTTGGCCGCTCGGGCCGGGCGGCAGCTTATCGTCGTCATCCTGATCTTGCGGCTCCGGCTCGGCCAGGACCAACGGCAGCACCTCGTCGACACGGTTGACCATGTGCAGGCGCAGATCCTGGCGGATCTCGGGCGGCACCTCTTCGAGGTCGACGCGGTTCTTTTCGGGCAGCACGACCTCGCGCACACCGGCTCGATGCGAGGCCAGGATCTTCTCCTTCAGGCCGGGCACGGGCAGGATGTTGCCGCGCAGCGTGATCTCGCCAGTGACCGCCACGTCGGGGCGGCAGGGCGCGCGCAAGAGGAGCGAGGCGACCGCCACGAACATCGGTAGGCCAGCGTAGGCGGCATCGCGCGCGTGACCGCCGCGGGGCACGTGCAGGTGCAAATCGATCGAGCGCAGCCACTCCGGGTCGAGCCCCAGCCTGTCGGCGCGCGAACGCACGAAGGAGACCGCCGTGGTTGCCGACTCCTTCATCACGTTGCGCATGCTGCCGGTGATGAAGATCTCGCCCTTGCCCGGCATCTTGGTGGCTTCGACGATCAGGAGATCGCCGCCGCCGCCGGAGACGCTGAGGCCGACAGAGACGCCTGGGGCCAACCGGCGCTCCGTGAGCTCCGGGCGCACGCGCTCGGGCCCGAGCAGCTCACGCACGAGCTCCGGGGTCACCTTGGTGCCGTCGACGTGTTTGCCCTCGGCCAGGCGCACGGTGATGTCGCGACAGACCGCCGCGATCTCGCGCTCCAGGTTCCGGACGCCGGCCTCGCGCGTGTAGAGGTCGATGATCGATTCGATGCCTTCCTTCTCGAAGGCGAGCTGGTCGACCGAGAGCCCGTGCTCCTTGAGCTGCTTGGGCACCAGGAACTTCTCGGCGATCGAGCGCTTCTCGGTGCGCGTGTAGCCGGGCACCTCGATCATCTCCATGCGATCGCGCAGCGCGTCGGGGATCTGATCGCGGTAGTTGGCCGTGGCCAGGAACATGATCTCGGACAGGTCGAAGGGCAGATCGATGTAGTGATCGACGAAGGTGTCGTTCTGCGCCGGATCGAGCACCTCGAGCAGGGCGGCAGCCGGATCGCCGCGCATGTCGACGCCCATCTTGTCGACCTCGTCGAGCACCAGCACGGGGTTCTTACAGCCGACCTTCTTCAGGGCCTGGATGATGCGACCGGGTAGAGCACCTACATAAGTGCGACGGTGGCCGCGGATCTCGGCCTCGTCACGCACGCCGCCCAGCGAGATGCGCCCATAACGCCGGCCGACGGCGCGAGCGATGCTGCGCCCGAGCGACGTCTTGCCCACGCCGGGCGGCCCCACGAAAAGCAGGATGGGCCCCTTCTTGTCGCGGCGCAGCTGACGGATGGCGCAGTACTCGACGATGCGGCGCTTGACCCGATCGAGCCCGAAGTGATCTTCGTCCAGGCAGCGCTGCACCTCTTTGACGTCGACGCGATCGGGTGTGGTGCGCGACCAGGGCAGATCGGCGAGCCACTCCACGTAGGTGCGCGTGACCTGATACTCCGCTGACTGCGGCTGCATGTTCGAGAGCCGCGAGAGCTGCTTCTTGGCGACCTTCTCGGCGTCCAGCGGCAACTCGGAGCGCGCCACCTTGTCGCGCAGCGACTCGATCTCGTCGTCCTCGGCTGCCTCACCGAGCTCCTCGCGAATGGTGCGCATCTGCTGGCGCAGGACGTACTCGCGCTGCGAACGGCTGAGCTCGGTCTGCACCAGGCTCGAGATCTCGTCTTTCACTCGCAGCACCTCGAGCTGACGCTCGACCATGCCGAGCACGAGCTCGACCCGCTTCTTGACGTCGAATGCCTCGAGGATGCGCTGACGTGCGGCCATGCCGGCCTGCTCCTCGGGGAAGTTCGAGGCGATCAGATCGGCGAGCGCCCCGGGCTCGCCCACGTTGTCGAGGATGCTCGCCGTTTCCTTCGGCAGGTTCGGCATCAGGCTGAGCACCTGCCGCGTGCTCTCGCGCAAGCGCTGCCCGAGCGCGGCGAGGTCCGCCGGCGCTTCCGCTCCCTCGGTCACACGCTGCACGTCGGCGCGCATGTAGGGCTCGAGCCCCTGCGGCTCGATCAGACGGAAGCGTCCGAGACCGTTGAGGACCACGCTGTAGTTCGATGGCCCGAGCCGGATGACCTTGACGACGCGCGCCAACGTTCCGACCGAGTAGAGATCGGCGAACGTCGGTTCGACGGTGTCAGGGTTCTTTTGCGTCAGGACACCGAGCAGAGCGCTCTCCGTGCCCACGAGCTCCTCGACCAGGCGAACGGAGCGGGGCCGGCCCACGTTGATGGGCACGACCGACATGGGAAAGAGCACCGAATTTCGGAGCGGGAGGATCGCGATTCGCTCGGGGTTCATCGCGCCTTCAGAGCCGCGCATAAACACCACAGTAATACGGCTGTCGGTAACGTCCAGGAGGGAGACGTTAACGGCCGACAAGTCGCGGTGCTTCGTGGCCTGTGGTAAGCCCGCTGGCATGCGCTCCCGGGCGACGCCCGAAAAGCAACGCTTTGCCGGCCGGCTGCTCGTGCTGAGCGTCGTTTGGGGGCTCTTGGCCTGCGCCAGCTCCCGGAACGCCGACAATCCGGACCGGGTGCTCTCGGAGTATTCCGCGGCATTGCGCGACGGCCGCGCCGCCGAGGCCTACGCGCTGCTCAGTGACGACGCCAAAAAGAGCATTCCTTTCGAGAGCTTTCAGCGGATACTTCGTGAAAACCCTGATGAGGTGAAGGACCTCGCTGCCTCGCTCGACCGGCGTTCGGGTCCGCCTCGCGTGACCGCAACCGTGACGTCTCCGAGCGGGCAAAGCGTGCTGCTCGTCTACGAGGAAGGTGCGTGGCGCGTTGATGGCTCGGCCATCGACCTTTACAGCCAGGCCACTCCCGAGGCTGCTGTCCTGGCATTCGTCCGGGCCTTCGAGAGCCGTCGTTACGATGTCCTGCTGCGCTTCGTCCCGGACTCGGAGCGCGAAGGCCTCGACGCAGCGCGTCTGCGTAAAGCTTGGGAGGAGGGCGAGCAGCGTTCCGAGCTCGAACGGCTGACCCAGGCGCTCAAGGCCGCCCTGCCCACCGCCCGATTCGAGGTCCTGGGCGAGCGTGCCACGATGGCCTACGGCGCCGGCGGTACGGTCGAGCTCGTCCGCGAGCACGGTGTGTGGAAGCTCGAGGATCTACGGTAGGAGAACCGCATGGCGAGGAAAGCCAGCCTGGAACGCAAGACACGCGAAACCAGCATTCGCGTCGAGATCGATTTGGACGGGACCGGTCAGAGCAACATCAAGACGCCCCTGCCCTTCCTCTCGCACATGCTCGACCAGATCGCTCGGCATGGCTCGTTCGACCTGACGATCGACGCGGAAGGCGACGTCGAGATCGACGGCCACCACACGACCGAGGACATCGGCATCGTTCTCGGCGGCGCCGTCCTGCAAGCGCTCGGTGATCGCAAGGGTATCCGTCGCTACGGCTCGGCCACGCTGCCCATGGACGAGGCGCTCGTCACGGCCGCGCTCGACCTGTCCGGGCGTCCGTTCTTCGTCTGGCGGGTGCCGCTACCCAAGGCCAAGCTGGGAGAGTGGGACGTCGAGCTGGCAGAGGTCTTCTTCGAAGCCTTTGCCCGCACCGCACAGGTCAACCTGCACGTCATGCTGCACGCGGGCTCGAACCTGCACCACATCGTCGAGATCAGCTTCAAGGCCTTCTCTCGCGCGCTCAGGGAGGCCACCGAGCTCGATCCTCGGGCGAGCGGCATCCCCTCGACCAAGGGCGTCCTGGTCTGATTGCGGCGCGCGGAAAAGACAGCCTAACGCGCTGAAAGCCTCCGGAGCGCTTCCTTCGCAGCGGGCACGGCGCTATTCCCGGTGGAGATGGAAGTCATTCCCGCCATCGACCTGCTCGAGGGCAAGGCCGTGCGTCTGCGTCAGGGTCGGTACGAAGAGGTCACCACCTATTCGGATCATCCCCCGGTGCTCGCGGCTGGCTGGAGCGGTCGGGTCAAGCGTTTACATGTCGTCGATCTCGAAGGCGCTCGCGCAGGAAAGCCCGTGCAGGGCGAGCTCGTGCGCCGCATCGTGGCGTCCTTCGGCTCCGGAGTTCAGATCGGCGGCGGTGTGCGCACGATGGCCGCGGTCGACGCCTACTTTGCGCTCGGCGTCGATCGTGTCGTGCTCGGGACCGCAGCGGTGCGCGATCCGGAGCTCGTGCGCGCCGCCGGCAAGGCCTACCCGGGCCGGGTGATTGTCGCCGTCGACGCGCGCGGCGGGCTCGTGGCCACCGATGGTTGGCTCGACCAGTCCGAGCGCAAGGCGATCGACGTCGTCAAGGAGTTCGCCAGTCTCGGACTGGCCGCCGTGCTGTACACGGACATCGAGCGCGACGGCACGGAGGTGGGACCGAACTTCGCCGAAACCGAGCGGCTGGCACAGGAGGGCGGCGTCCCCGTGATCGCCAGCGGAGGCGTGGGCAAGCTCGAGCACCTGACCACGCTGGCCCAGGGTGATCGGCGCATCGTTGGCGCCATCCTCGGGCGAGCGCTGCACGAAAAGCGCTTCAGCCTCGAAGACGCAATCGCGGCCGCAAAGCGCCCAGCGAGCTGAAACCGGATGCCCGAGACCAAGAGCCCCCTCGATCCGACCGACGCGCTGGCGCGTGCGGCGACGTTCGCGATGAAGCCGATCGCGGAGGGTCCGGCCGACGGCGAGGCGGAGGTCGACAGCGTCGCGGTGCCGACCTTCGACGGCGAGGACTTCCTGTTCCACCTGTACCGGGGCAGCGAGCTCCTGCAGGACAACTACGTCGAGGAGGCCAAGGAGGAGCTCGAGCGCGCCCTGCGCATGCAGCCGCGTGACACCGAAGGTCAAGGGCTGCTCGGTGTCGTGTACTTCCGTCTCGGGCTCTATCCGCGCGCCATCGAGATCTACGATGAGATCATCCGCTCCTGCCCGAACGACATCACCCCGCGGGTGAACCTCGGGCTCTGCTACATCAAGACGGGGCAGCACATTCCCGCTCGCGACGCCTTCGAAGAGGTGATCCGGCGCGAGCCGCAGCACAAGCGCGCGTGGGGCTACCTCGGGCTCGTGTTCGAGCGGCTCGGGGAGTACGCCAAGGCGCAGGCCTCGTTCGAGCGCGCCGAGCAGCCGCACCTCGCGCGCCGGATGCAGCAGCTGATCGAGGAGCTCACGGGCTCGCCGAGCGAGCCACCCCCGGAACTGGCCGAAATGCGCCGCGCGGCTGCCGATGCCGCGCTCGAGCTCGACGCCGGAGACAGGCTGAGCCGCGCAGCACCGGCCGCCTACCGCGCCGAGCTCGAGGCGGAGCCCTTCTCTCACGCCGACGACCACGGCGCGCTCGACCCATCGCGCTCAGGTCGCTGGCGCGCCGTCGAGCCCGGCGAAGCGGACGTCCCGCCGCTCTCGGCGCGGCCCGCACCGCGACGCGTGAGCTCGCGGCCGGCATCGGTCGCCCCACCTCCGGAAGATTGGGTCCCCGCACCCGCCGCGCCCTCCCCGCAACCTCCGTCGGCCTTGGTTCAACTGGCGGCGCTCTCGATGCCCGCCACCGAGGCGCGCGCCCTGCAGAATCGACCCTCCGTGGTCACGGTGCGAGTCGAGCTCGGCTTCGCCGTGCGTCACAGCGCGCTGATCTCGCTCAGCAACGACAGCAAGCAGTTCCGGCGCTCGCCGCTGCTGCGCCGCGCCCGCGGCCGTGAGACGGAAGAGGGCTTCGGAGGTGCGGTCGCTGCGTGGTCGTTACTCGAGGGCGCGGGCCTGCTCACCCTCTCGGCCCAGCGTGAGCGCGTGCTCACGTTGATCGACCTTCGCGGCGAGTTCGTCTACCTGCGTGAGACGGCGGTGATTGCCTTCGATTCCTCCGCTCGTTACGAAAACGGACGTCTTCCCGGGACGGCCGCTGATCCGGTGGCGATGGTGCAGTTCTCGGGGCAAGGACTGGTCGTCGTCGAGGCCGAGCGCCGCCTGTCTTCGGCGCTGGTCAGCGCCGAGAAACCGCTCGTACTGCGCGCCGAAAAGGTGCTCGGCTGGACCGGCCGGCTCATCGCTCACCCCGTCGAACCCGAGGCTTCACCGACCCACGCGGCGGGTTTCGTCGCTTTCAGCGGGGACGGTGCCGTGCTCCTGGACGTGGGTTAACCGTGACCGACCAGTCCCGAGAACAGGGTCCCGTCTCGCGCCGCGTGCGCCGGCGCCTCTCCACTGGCGAGCGGAAAGCACGCCGGCGCTCGATGAAGCAAGACGCCTTCAACCTGCCCAACCTCCTGACCATGGGGCGGGTTGCCATCATTCCCGTGGTGCTCTTGCTGCTCGAGCGTGGCTCACCGAGCGACTGCACGTTCGCGGCGCTCGTGTACTCCGCCGCGGCCATCACCGATCTGCTGGACGGCTACCTCGCCCGCAAGATGAACATCGTCAGCGTGCTCGGAAAGTTCCTCGATCCGCTGGCGGACAAGCTCCTGGTCATGGCCTCGCTCATCTACATGGTGCCCATGGGCCGCATTCCGGCCTGGGCCGTGGCGTTGCTCCTGGCGCGTGAGCTCGCCGTCACCGGCCTGCGCGGCATCGCCAGCAGTGAGGGTATCGTGATCGCCGCGGGTGACGACGGCAAGAGCAAGACGGCGCTGCAGATGATCGGCATCCTTTGCCTGATCCTCGGCTACCCGTATCACCTGACGCTCGGCCCGTGGGACATGGGGCAGGTCGACCTGGTCTACGTCGGTCGTGCGCTCATCTACGTGTCGCTCCTGTTCTCGATTTCCAGCGCATTTTCCTACGTGCGCCTGTTCGCTGCCGCAGTCGAGGCCAAGGATCGCCGCCGCAACGGCTGAAAGTCGTGGTAAGAGCGCCGCCATGGCCCGGCTTACCCTGGTTCGCACCTTCGTTCTCGGCGTCGCCTTCGCGTTCACTGTCGCGCAAGGTTGCGCCAAGCAGGGCGAGGGAGAGCGTTGTGAGCCCAACTCCGCTCAAGACGACGACTGTGACGATGGCCTCGACTGCGTTCCCGGCAAGGAGCTGCTCGACAACGTCACCACGGCCGACGATTTCGGACGTTGCTGTCCGCCCGTCGGACAGGCGATCAGCGACGATCGTTGCGCGCGCGCAGGCCTCTCGGGCGGCGGCAGCGGCGGCACCAGCGCCGAGGGCGGCGCTGCTGGTACACCGGGTATGGCCGGAATGGCCGGCGAAGGTGTGGTCTCGAGCGGCGGTGCAGGCGGCGACGTCTCTAGTGGCGGCATGAGCGGCGGCGGCGCTGGCGGCCAGCCGCCCACCGACGGCGGTGCATCGGGTGCCCCTGCGGCGGGGGCGCCAGGTGCAGGCGGTCAGGGCGGGGCTCCAGCGATTGCGGGCGCCGGAGGCGTCTGACGTGCACTCGCTGAGCGACCTGACCGAGCTCGCGCAAACGGCGCTGCTGCTCGCGGTCGCCGTCTCGTTGCCGGTCGTCGGCATCGCCGCCGTGGTCGGGTTGCTCGTCGCCGCGCTACAAGCCGTCACGCAGCTGCAAGACGCCACCATCGCGCACCTGCCGCGGTTCCTCGTCGTGGCGCTGGCGCTCGCGCTGGCCGGCCCCTGGATGGGCGAGCAAATCGCCTCCTTCGCGCTTCAGGCCTTCGGCGGCGGATGACCCGCGGCCGGTCCCGTTCGGGCCGAAAGCCCCCGAGCGCGCCGCTTGCCCCGAGCGATCTGCTGGGCCGTCCGGCCTCGACGGCGACGCTCCGCCTCGGAGGGCGTGTGGTGCTCGCCGAGCCTGACGCGCTCCATGTCGCGGACGCCTTCGCGACCGTCACGGTTCAGGGGCGGAACGTGGCGGAGCCCGGCGATCTCGTGCTCGTCAGCGGGCGCTGGGACGGCAAGAGGCTCTGCTTTGGCCGACTGCTCGAGCGGCTTCCCTGCCCCACGCCGAGAGCCGACGGAGAGTTTGCGCGCCTGACCTGGCAAGGCGTCGGCCCTCGGCTGCGCGCTCGCTCGCAAGCGCTCGCGGTGATCCGCACCTACTTTGCCGCTGAAGGCTTCATCGAGATCGACGCTCCCCAGCGCGTGCGTGCCCCCGGTGTCGATCAGAACGTCGACGCGCTGCGCGCCCAGGGCGGCTATCTCGTGACCTCCCCCGAGCTGCCGCTCAAGCGACTCGTCGTGGGGGGCATTCCACGCTGCTACTCGCTTTCGCACGCCTTCCGACGCGACGAACAAGGCGGTCTGCACGAGCCCGAGTTTCTCTTGCTCGAGTGGTATCGAGCCTTCTCGGGGCAGCGCGACGTGGAGAGCGACACCGAGGCGGTCGTGGTCGCTGTCGCACGCGCGCTGCGCGGCAAGGCCGAGCTCTTCACGCCGGAGGGCCGGCGTATCGACCTTCGGACTCCGTTCCCCCGCCTGAGCGTCGCCGAGGCCTTCGCTCGTCACGCCGGTGTACGGGACGTCGCCAGCCT
>DATLIL010000992.1:0-7284 GCA_035539475.1 Polyangiaceae bacterium | reverse complement strand
CCCGCTTTTCCCCAAATTTCGGTGCCGGAGAAGAGACATGGCGAGAAAGAAGATTGGTCTGATTGGCGCGGGCAACATCGGTGGCGAGCTCGCGAACCTGTGCGTGGCTAAGCAGCTCGGCGACGTCGTGCTGTTCGACATCCCGGCCAAGGAAAACTTCGCCAAGGGCAAGGCGCTCGATCTCGAGCAGGCGAGCGCGCTCTCGGGCTCGGACGCGCGCATCACCGGTACCAGCAACTGGGCGGACCTCGCTGGCGCCGACGTGCTGATCATCACCGCGGGCATCCCGCGCAAGCCCGGTCAGTCGCGCGACGACCTGGTGGGCACGAACCTGCCGATCATCCGCGACGTGGCCGACAACGCCAAGAAGCACTGTCCGGACGCGTTCGTGATCGTGATCTCGAACCCGCTCGACGCGATGGTCTACGAGTACAAGCGCCGCGTCGGCACTCCGCGCGAGAAGGTCGTCGGCATGGCCGGCGTGCTCGACAGCGCGCGCTTCAGCCTGTTCCTGGCGCGCGAGACCGGCGCCAGCATCAAGGACATCCGCACGATGGTGCTCGGCGGCCACGGTGACGACATGGTCCCCGTGCTGAGCTACTGCACCGTCAGCGGTGTGCCGATCCCCAAGCTCGTCGCCAAGGACGTGCTCGACGGCATCGTCAAGCGCACCCGCGGCGGCGGCGGCGAGATCGTGGGCCTGATGGGCACGAGCGCCTACTACGCGCCGGCGATCAGCGCCGTGGCCATGGCCGAGGCCTACCTGCTCGACCAGAAGCGCCTGTTGCCGTGCGCCGCGTACCTCGAGGGCGAGTACGGCTACAAGGACCTGTACATGGGCGTGCCGGTCATCATCGGCGCCGGCGGCGTGGAGAAGATCCTCGAGATCGAGCTCAACGCCGATGAGAAGGCGATGTTGGCGAAGAGCGCCGACAGCGTGCAGAAGGTCGTCGACATCGTCAAAGCCAAGTCCTGAGAGGTTGCGATGAAGATCCACGAGTACCAGGGCAAGCAGATCTTCGCGAAGTACGGCATTCCCGTACCGAAGGGCATTCCGGTGTTCTCGGCCGCCGAGGCCGAGGCTGCCGCCAAGAAGCTGATCGACGAGACCGGGATTCCGGTGGTCGTGGCCAAGGCGCAGATCCACGCCGGCGGTCGCGGTAAGGGCGGCGGCGTCAAGGTCGTGAAGGGCGGACCCGCGGAGACGAAAGCCGTCGCGGAGAAGCTCCTCGGCATGCAGCTCGTCACGCACCAGACCGGCGCCGAGGGCCAGAAGGTGCGCCGGCTGTACATCGAGCAGGGCCTCGACATCGCCCGCGAGCTCTACTTGGGCCTGGTCGTGGATCGCGAGACGCGGCGCATCGCGCTGATGGCCAGCACCGAAGGCGGCGTCGAGATCGAGAAGGTCGCCGAGGAGACGCCCGAGAAGATCCTGATCGAGGCGATCGATCCGGTGATCGGCCTGGGCGCCTACCAGGCCCGCAAGCTCGCCTTCGGCCTCGAAATCGGCAAGGGCACGCCGGATCCCAAGGCCACGGTCAACGAGTTCGTCAAGGTCGTGACCAAGCTGTGCGAGCTGTTCGAGAAGGAAGACTGCTCGCTGTGCGAGATCAACCCGCTGGTCGTGACCAAGGCGGGCAAGATCGTGGCGCTCGACTCGAAGATCAACTTCGATGACAACGCCTCGGCTCGGCACAAGGACTGGAACGAGCTGATGGATCGCGACGAAGAGGATCCCGTCGAGCTCGAGGCCAAAGAAGCGGGCCTCTCGTACGTGTCACTCGACGGCGAAATCGGCTGTCTGGTGAACGGTGCGGGCCTGGCCATGGCCACCATGGACATCATCAAGCACCACGGCGGCAACCCGGCGAACTTCCTGGACGTCGGCGGCGGCGCCACCAAGGAGCAGGTGACCAAGGCCTTCAGCATGATCCTGTCGAGCGACAAGGTGAAGGGCATCTTCGTCAACATCTTCGGCGGCATCATGAAGTGCGACGTGGTCGCCGAGGGCGTGGTCGCGGCGACCAAGGAGCTCGGGCTCAAGGTGCCGCTGGTCGTGCGCCTGGAAGGCACGAACGTCGAGCAGGGCAAGAAGATCTTGAACGAGAGCGGCCTGCGTATTCAGGCCGCCGACGGCATGGCAGACGGCGCGAAGAAGATCGTCGCAGCCATCAAGGCAGCGTGAGGAAGAACGATGGCAATTCTGGTCAACAAGGACTCCCGCGTCGTCATCCAGGGCATCACCGGCTCGGCCGGCTCCTTCCACGCCAAGCAGTGCATCGCGTACGGCTCGCAGATCGTGGCTGGCTGCACGCCGTTCCGCGGCGGTGAGACGTTCAGCGGCGAAGGCCCGGGCGGCAAGAAGGTCGACGTGCCGGTGTTCGACACCGTCGCCGAGGCCGTGAAGCAGACCGGCGCCGACGTCTCGTGCATCTTCGTGCCCGCGCTGGGTGCGGGCGACGCCATCCTCGAGGCCGTGGACGCGGGCTGCAAGCTCGTGATCTGCATCACGGAGGGCATCCCCGTGATGGACATGATCCGCGTGCGCCGCGCGATCGAGAACAAGCCGGTCCGTCTGGTCGGGCCCAACTGCCCCGGCGTCATCACTCCGGGTCAGTGCAAGATCGGGATCATGCCCGGTCACATCCACCGCGCCGGCAAGATCGGCGTCGTGTCCCGCTCCGGGACGCTGACCTACGAGGCCGTGGGCCAGCTCACGGCGCTTGGTCTCGGCCAGTCCACCTGCGTTGGTATCGGCGGTGATCCCGTCGGCGGCATGGACTTCGTCGACGTGCTCAAGCTCTTCAACGAGGACCCCGACACCGAGGCCGTGATGATGATGGGCGAGATCGGCGGAAGCGCCGAGGAGCGCGCGGCGGCCTACATCAAGGCGCACATGAAGAAGCCCGTGGCCGGCTTCATTGCCGGCACCACGGCGCCCCCCGGCAAGCGCATGGGCCACGCCGGCGCCATCATTTCCGGTGGCAAAGGCACGGCCAAGGACAAGATCGCGGCCCTGGAGAGCGCGGGCGTCCGCGTGGCGCCCTCGCCGGCGGACATGGGCACCACGCTCAAGTCCTTGCTCTAATCGGAAACAATTGCGGATTTTCGCGAGGCTGCTATACGGCCCGCGAAACAAAGAGACTTAGCCATGTCCAAACAGCGAACCCTTTGCATCATCAAGCCGGACGCCGTCGAGAAACGGAAGGCCGGCGCCATCATCCAGCGTCTGCTCGACGAGGGCTTCGACATTCTCGGATTGCGACAGACCCTGCTTTCGCGCCACCAGGCCGAAGGCTTCTACGCCATCCACCGCGAGCGCCCGTTCTTCGGCGAGCTCGTGCAGTTCATGACCCGCAGCCCCGTGGTCCTGATCGCGCTCGAGCGAGACGACGCTGTGCAACATCTGCGTAACGTGATCGGCGCCACCGACCCGGCGAAGGCCGCGGAAAACACGGTGCGCAAGCTGTTCGGCGCCAACATCGGCGAAAACGCCGTGCACGGCTCCGACTCGGTCGACAACGGCCGCATCGAGTGCAGCTACTACTTCCCCGGCGTCGATCTGATCTGACGCGCCTCGCGATCCCCGACGGGGGAAAACCGAGGTAAGCTTCGCGGCGGATGGACCTCCCACGTCGGCCGTCCCCTCCGCCGCGAAGTCCCGGTCTCGATCGTGCTCAGGGCACGTTCCGCGAAGCGCTCGCGGCGTTGCGTAACCTGAGTAACCTGGTCCGCTCGCGCAACGTCGGACCGCGCGCGATCCTGGATCTCGTTCCCGACGTACAGAGCGCCTGTGGGCCGCTTTCGCAGGCTGCAGCCGACGTCTTTGGCGCGATCACCGCGTACCTCGATCCTGCGCCGCTCGGCGAGCTCGAGAGTTTTCTGAACCAGCGCGTCGAGCTCTTGAAGAACGAGCTCGACGCCGCCGCGAGCGGCTCGATGAACGCCCGCCGGCGGTTGCACCTGGAGCAGGCCCTCGGCGAGCTCTGGCGCGACCTGAACGGCGCGCGCTCCCTCCTGTCCATGCTCGAGTCGTCGGTGTCCGAGGCGGACCTGACCACCGATCTGGTCGAGCTGTTGCTGCAGACCTACTCCGGTCCCCCCAGCGTTGGCCAGGTCTACGCGCTGATCCCCGCTTACATCCACGGCGACGGCACCGAGGTGCCGATCGACCAGCCGCGCACGCTCGCAGCGCTGATCGGCTGCGCCACGGAGATCGTCTCCGCGCGGGAGGGGGGCACGACGCAAATCTCGGTCGCCAGCCAGGATGGCTCGTGGACGGCCTCGCTCACGATGACCACCGTGCCCCAGGGCATCCCCCTCACGATCTGGGGTTACGGCACCGTGCCGCCGGCGCTGCCCTGTCTCCAGGCCGCGGCGCAGCGAATCGGCTTGAACACCTCGTGGGATCCGGATTCCTGGGCTCTGGTCTTGAACGGCCGGTCCTAGGCTGTTGATCCCCGGCGGGTCATCGCGTGACAATCCCGCTCCCATGAGCGAAGAAGGACTGAAGTCCAAGATCGAAGCGGCGTTCGCCGACCGCAGCCTGCTCGGACAGGACGAGTACAAGCAAGCCGTACGCGAGGTGATCGCGGCGCTCGACGCCGGACGCCTGCGCGTGGCGACCCAGGAGAGCGTCGGCAAGTGGACGACCCACGCCTGGGTCAAGCAAGCGGTGCTGCTCTACTTCGCCGTCTGTCCGATGGAGAAGATGGCCTGCGAGCCGTTCGAGTTCTTCGACAAGATCCCGCTCAAGCACGATCTCGACAAGGCCGGCGTGCGCGTGGTGCCCCCGGGCACGGTGCGCTACGGCGCTCACGTGGAGCCCGGCGCCGTGATCATGCCCGGCTACGTGAACATCGGCGCTTACGTCGGTGCCGGCACCATGGTCGACACCTGGGCCACGGTCGGCAGCTGCGCGCAGATCGGCAAGGACTGCCACCTCTCGGGCGGCGTCGGCATCGGCGGCGTGCTCGAGCCGCCCGGTGCTCAGCCGGTGATCGTCGAGGACGGCTGCTTCATCGGCTCGCGCGCGATCATCGTCGAGGGCATGCTGGTCGAGCGTGAAGCGGTGATCGGCGCCGGCGTGGCGCTCACCGCCTCGACCGCGATCATCGACGTCACCGGGCCGGAGCCCGTCGAAATCCGCGGCCGCATCCCGACTCGCAGCGTGGTGATCCCCGGCATGCGCGCCAAGAAGTTTCCCGCCGGCGAGTACCAGGTGCCCTGCGCCCTCATCATCGGTCAGCGCAAGGAAAGCACCGACAAGAAAACGAGCCTCAACGCCGCGCTCAGGGACTTCAGCGTGGCGGTGTGAGTCCCCCTTGTCGCTAGCCGAGACCCTGCTCTGGCTCTGTAAGATCCGCTCACCGATCGGTGAGGAGCAGGAGCTCTGCCAGCGCCTGGAGGAGCGCCTCGAAAAACTAACCCTGGCCGCGCCGGTCAGGCGCTACGGCGACTCGCTGGTCGTGCCGCTGGTGCGCGCTCCGAACCGCCCGCACGTCCTGCTCTGTGGCCACACCGACGTGGTGCGCACCGAGCACGAGCGCGAGCCTCACATCGACGGCGATCGCCTGTACGGGCCCGGCGCCGCCGACATGAAGAGCGGCCTGACGCTGATGCTCGCTCTCGCGGAGCAGTCCCAACGCCCGAACCTCAACCTCACGCTCGTCTTCTACGCTCGTGAAGAGGGACCCTTCGCCGAAAACGAGCTCGGTCGTGTGCTCGACGAAGACAAGGAGCTCGGCGGCGCGGACCTCGCCATCGCGCTCGAGCCCAGTGACAACAAGCTGCAGCTCGGCTGCGGCGGCTCGATCCAGGCGCGCGTCGGCTTTCAGGGCAAGACCGCGCACAGCGCTCGCCCGTGGCAAGGCGAGAACGCGATCCACAAGGCAGCGGGTCTCCTCGCTCGCCTGGCGGCGAAACAGCCCGTCAGTCAGGTCGTCGACGGCCTGGAGTGGAAGAGCGTGGTCAGCGCCACGATGGCGAGCGGCGGACGCGCCCGCAACATCATTCCCGATCGCTTCGAGCTCAACCTGAACCAGCGCTTCGGCCCCGCGACGAGCGCCCTGCAGGCCAAGGCCGAGCTCACCGAGCTCGTCGCCGGCGAGGCCGAGCTCGAGTTCGTCGATGTCTCACCCGCGGCGCCGCCGCACCGCGACCACCCGCTGATCGCCGCGCTGGCCGACAGCGGAGTGCTGGCGGTGGAGCCGAAGCAGGCCTGGACCGACGTGGGTCGCTTCGCCTCGCTCGGCGTGGCGGCGGCGAACTTCGGCCCCGGCGTGCAGGCTCAGGCCCACCAGAAGAACGAGTGGACCAGCGTCGCGCAGCTCGAGGTCGGCCGGCGCATCCTGGCGAGCTGGTTCGAGCGCATCGCGCTGCTCTCGCTCTGTCTCGTGGTTTCGCTCTGCGCGCTCGGCTGCGACGACTCCGCCGCGCGCAAGGATCGCGGCCGCAGCGACGCCATCGCCAGCAAGACCGAGCCCAGCCTGCTCGAACGCCCGCGGCTCGCCCCCGCGCTCGACGAAATCGCCCGGCGCTTCGGCAACGAAGCTCGCGTGCTCACCCTGGACGTGGACCCGAGCCGCCTCCTGATCCAGGTCGAAGAACCGCGCGGCACCGGACGCCTGGTGCAGTATCAGTACCGGCGCGGCAGCTTCAAGGGCCCGGAGAGCGTCGAGCTCCGCGGTAGCGGCAACGTCTCCGACAACCTCTTCACCCTGGGCGCCATCAAGCTCACCGCGCTTCCCGATCTGCTCGGCGCCGCCGTCGAAAAGGTCGATCCGCAAGACGGCCGTGTGCGCCGCCTCGTCGTTCGCCGCAACCTGCCAGACAGCGAAGAGGTGCGCATCCGCGTCTTCGTCGAGAGCCCCCGACGCGACGGCTACCTCGACGCCGACGCCGAGGGCCGTCCCCTCACGGGGGAGTAACGCATGTTGATCGAGGGGCGTACGGAGCTCGAGCGCTCAGACTTTGGCGCGGCCTCACGCACGCGTCTGACGCTGCTCGGACGACTGGCGCTGGCGATCGTCGTGGTGTTTCTCGTGCCTGCGCTGCTGTCCAGCAAGCCCGTGCATTGGGTTGCCTGGCTCTATCCACCCATGTTCGTGGCGCTGGTGCTCGTCATCATCATGTTCCTGGGGCGTGGTGCCTGGGCGACTTCCGCCTTCCGCAGCGCCGTGGGCGACGGCTCACGCCAAGCCACGTTTCGCCTGAGCGATCGAGGTCTGGAGGTCGAAACGAGCGCGAGGCGAACGGATCTCGCGTGGGCCGATGTCCAGCGGG
>DATLIL010000991.1:0-4338 GCA_035539475.1 Polyangiaceae bacterium | reverse complement strand
CAGCGATGGTGCCGTCGAACAGGCCGTCGTCGTCGCTGTCCGGATCGAGCGCGTTGATCTGGTCGTCGCCGTCGCTGTCTTCCGCCGGGTTCGCCTCGGCGCCGTCGGTCGCGCCGTCGTCGTCGCTGTCGGCGTCGTTGGGGTCGGTGCCGATGGTGCCCTCGACCGCATCGCTCAGGCCGTCGCCGTCGCTGTCGACGTTCAGATCGTCGTCGACCGGGTTGTTCGGGTTGGTCTCGCCCGCGTCCATCGCGCCGTCGAGGTTGCTGTCCTCCGAGCCGTCGCTGACACCGCCGTCGTCGCTGTCGGCGTCGAGCGGGTCGGTCGTGGTCGCGCCGTCGTCGGCGTCGGCGCGGCAGCTTCCGGCGTCGGTGTCGGTGTCCACGCCGTCGCAGCCGAGGCCGAGCTCGGTGCCGTCGAACAGCGCGTCGTTGTCGCTGTCGGCGTCGAGCGCGTTGATCAGGCCGTCGCCGTCGCTGTCGTCACCCGGCAAGCTCTCGGCGCCGTCGCGCACGCCGTCGTCGTCGCTGTCGGCGTCGTCGGGATCGGTGCCGAGCGTCTCCTCCTCGTCGTCGGAGAGACCGTCGCCGTCCGCATCATCGGCGCACTCGCCGGTCCCGGCAGCGCAGCCGCAGGTGTTGTTCGGCCGACAGTCGGGGGACGCCGCGCCGTCGCAGTCGTCGTCGCTCAGGCACTGTACGCAGACACGCGGTGACGCGCCCGTGTTGCACAGCGGCGCCGTCGCGCTGCAGTCGGCGTCCTCGTCGCAGCCCTGCACCACCCCGTCGGTGGGCTGGGAGCCGGGCTCGTCGCCGTCGCTGTCGGTGGGAAAGTCGGCCAGTGGAGCGCCGAGCTCGCCCTCGGCGCTGATGATGGCCTGGTTGGAGATCGTGCCCACGAAGTCGCCGTCGACGCGGACGCTGAAGGTGACCGTCGCCGACTCACCGGGATCCATCGCGCCGCCGTCCTCGGCGTTGGCGCCCTCGCCCAGGCGAACCGTGAGCGTGCGGGTAGCGGCGTCGTACTCGGCCCGATCGTCGCCAGCGGCGTCCGTCAGGGCTCCCGAAAGATCGGTGCTGGTGAGCGCCAGGCTGCCCGGCACGTAGCCCACACCGGGTGGTAGCGCGTCGGTGAGCACGGTCTGCACCGACCTGTCGTTGCCCGTGTTCTCGACGACGACGGTGTATTCGATCACGTCGCCGGGCTTGATCGAGCCGCCATTCAGGTCCTCGAAGGCCTTGTTGGAGGTCTCGAAGTTGGGTCGAAAGGTCGAGATCGAGGTCACGAAGGCGCCGAGCAAGAAGGTGTCTTGCGTGCTGGTGGCGCTGATCGACGCGCTCTCGTCACCGGGCGAGAGCCTGTCCGTGACGTCGACGATGTCGAAGTCGACGCCGCTCATGCTGTTGGCCTCGCCGCTGAGCTGCGGCAGATCGCCGTCGACGCTGACCGGCACGCCCAGGTTGCTGCGCGAGCTGTTGAAGAAGTTGTCCTCTGGATTGACGTTGTCGGACAGGGCGAAGCCGTTGAACTCGAGTGAATCACCCTCGAGTGAGTCCTCACCTTCGTAGGTGATCACGCCGAGCTTGGCGTCGAAGGCGTCAGGCACGAGAAAGCCGCTGATCTCGACGTTCTGGGGGCTGCTGTTGTCGACCAGATCGAGACCGTCGAAGATCGCGACGTTGCGCGGCTGATCACCGGGTAGCTGATAGATCGCCACCACCACCCAGCCCAGGATGGGGTCCTCGGTAGCGGTGCTGCGAATGTCGATGGTGGCCAGACCACTGACGCGGTAGCCGCCCTCGCCGTTGGCCACGAGCTCGGCCGTGATGTCGGCGGTGGACTGATACCAGAGGCGATTGGCGCGATCGACGGTGGCGGAGTCGTCGGCCGTGATCGTGGCGCTGAGCGCTCCGTTCGGACGCTCGAGCAGGATGGCGTTGTCGGCGCCTGCCGGATCGTCGACCAGCCCGGCCCAGTAGATGCGGGCGTAGGCGATGGTCGCCCCTGGCGGCAGGCTCAAGATCGCCGTCGTGCGCGCCTCGGTCCAGTCGATGTTGTTGCTGGCGACGGCCGAGGTGGAGTTCGGATCCTCCGAGCGCCAGAACAGATCGGGCGACGTGTCGTTCTGATTCGTCTGGTTTCCGCCCGGACACGTGACGGTGCCCACGACCGGGTCGTCCGCGCCGTTGCCGCACTCGTAGCCGGCGGCGTTACCGAACATCACGAAGTCGCCGCGCAGGTCGCGCTGGACGCGCAGCGTGGGAGCGGCGCCGGCCTGTCCGGAAATCATCGTCGCGGTCAGTGCCAGCAAACTTGAGCAGAGTCGTCGTCGCATGGAGAGAGTCCGGTGCGCGGGCATGGCCCGGCGTGAATCGGCCGCGAATCTACTCGATCCCGGGGCCGGATGGCCGCTCTTTCGCTGGTCTCTAGGCCGGCTGGATTTGCCGCGCTAGTGCAGGCCGAGCGCCCACTCGATACCGCCGCTCAGGTGAGCCATGAACGTGGGGTCGGAGTAGCTCTCGCGGGTATGGCCGAGCGCGGTGTAAAACGATCGGCCGCCGTCGAAGGCTCGCTGCCAGGCCACGGGGTGATCACTGCCCATCACACCGGCGCCGGGGTCGTAGCTGGTCTCGTCGACGCTGAGGAGCACGCTGACCTTGGCGCGCGGGTTCTCCGCGAAGGCGTACCACTCGTCGTCGCGCATCCAGGGCGAAGGGAGGCCCAACGTGGCGGGCTGCGTCGCGTCCTCGACCGTCACGCTCGCCGGCACCACCGAAGAGTGCGCCCTGAAGAAAGCGCCGACGAGCTCGCCGTACCACGGCCAGGCGAACTCGGTGTCCGACGCCGAGTGCACTCCGACGTAACCCTTGCCGGCGGGGATGAAGCGCTCCAGCGCCGCCTGCTGCTCGTCGTCGAGCACGTCACCCGTGGTCATCAAGAAGACCACGGCGCCGTAGGCGCTCAAGGTCGCGTCGCTGAAGTACGTTGGATCTTCCGTTGCCGTCAGGCTGTAGCCTCGCTGGCGCGCGAGCTCGACCAGGGCGTCGACGGCGATCTCGATGGCGTCATGCCGGAACTTCGCCGTGCGCGAGAAGACGAGCAGGTTCGGCGCACCCGGGCCGCCGTCCACGGTGATCACGGGAGACTGGGCGGGCTCCGGCGCGGGCGGCTCGGCGTTGCAGCCCAGCAAGAGCAGGAGCGACGGCAGCACGGCGCGAAACATCGGCCGTGCAGGCTACGCCGTTCAGGGCTCGCAGTCGACGTTGGCGAAGCCTTCGTCCGCACCCGAGACCTGGTTGTCGCAGCCGATGATCGTGCCGCTCGCTCCGCCGAAAACCTGAAATCCGTAGCCTGGGCCGTTGACCTCCAGGGCGTTGCGGTAGAAGACGTTGTCGTTACCCCAGCCGTCCACCTCGACGTGGATCTGAAAGCCGTCTAGCAGCGCGTTTCGGGCCTGATTGTCCTCGATCAGATAACCGTTGCCCTTCACGTCGAGCCAGGAGTCGGCGTAGCCGGCGCCGCTCATGCCAGCGCCGTCGAGCGTGTTGCCGCGCACGATCCCGGCGCTCGTGCCCTCCTTGATGTCGATCGACTCGGCTCGCACGTTGGGTCCGATCAGGTTGGCTTCGATCACGTTGCGGTCGCTCCGATCTGGACCACCAGCGGAGATGCTGGCCCAGTTGTTTTGCGCGCTGCCGATGTACACACCTTCGCCGAAGCCGGCGTTGGCCTGTCCGGTCTCGTAGATCTCGCAGCGCTCGAGCACGTTGTCCGAGCTGTGTGTGCGCAGGTGGACCGCCTCGTGGCCGATATCGTGGACGCTGAGGCCGGTCAGCAAGTTGTGTCCGGCGCCGTCCAGCAAGAGTCCCTTCTGTCCTCCCGTCAGGGTGAAGCCCGACAGGATCCAGTAGCTTGCCTGCAGGCTGAACACGGGCCGGTCCGGCGTCGCCTCGAGCACCGCGTCGCGCGTGCCGCACAGGACGATCGGCGCCTCGGCCGTGCCCGAGGTCTTGGCCGACCACGCAGCGTCGTAGCTGCCGTCGGCCAGGCGGATCAACGTACCCGGCGTCGCGCCCGCGAGCGCCAGCGCGAGCTCCGCGGGATTGCCGGCGACGACGGCGCGTGAATGAGGAAAGTTGCACGCCTCGATCTCCGGTAGCTCGGGAGAGCTGCCGCCCGAGCCAGCAGAGCCGCCGGTGTTGCCCGCGCCGCTCTCGCTGCCGCCGCCGCCGGAGCCAGCAGAGCCGCCGGCGCTGCCCGTACCGGCGACGCCCGCGAGACCGGCCCCGCCGCTCGTTGCAGCAGGCGAGCTCGTGCTCGAGCCGCTCGGCCCGGGGG
>DATLIL010000990.1:0-2190 GCA_035539475.1 Polyangiaceae bacterium | reverse complement strand
GGCGGGGTGCCGCTGGCGAGCAGCACGACGCCGCAGCCGACGGCAGCGGTGTACAACTTCGACTCCAGCGCGCAGGGCTGGACCTCGAGCGGCGCTGCCATCACGTCCGTCACGCGCACGACCGAGCGCGCGTTCGCCGGTACTGGCTCCCTCAAGGTGAGCTTCGGCACTGCCGCCGGTGATGGCTTCGCGAAGGTGCAGAACCCAACGACTCCGGCGGGCGCGCTGCTCAGCTTCCGTGTCTGGCTCCCGGCCGGCGGCAAGATCAGCGCGGTTCAACCGTACGCGCTGCAAGGCGCGGGCGGCGGCTGGGCTTGGAGCGGCTCTTGGAGAGCGAGTAACACGTTGCAGGCGGGTAGCTGGAACACGATCACGGTTCAGGTGCCCGCGAACGCCGCTGCCCTCGCCGAGCTCGGCGTGGTGTTCACGACCAGCGGTGGCAGCGTCCCCGCTGCGTACGTGGACAGCGTGACTTACTGACGGCATGGCTCTTGCGGTGGAGCGTGGAGAATGCGCTCCACCGCTGCAAACTTGCTTGATTTAGGCCGCAAGGTCGCCACCCACGTGATCGGATCGCACATCGCGTGGCAATTATGCGCTGGCACTTTGGTCGCGGTAACGCCGAGCATCGCGCTCGCGTTCTCGACCGGGTCGAGCGCGACCGAAGGTTGTCATGAGGCGATCACGAGCGGCGCGTGGAAGACCGCCCGCGCCACTTTCCCCGAGCAAGCTCGCGCGCTGCCGTCCAGCGGTGAAGACGCGGCCTTGATCGAAGACGTGCCGTTTCGCGTGCCCAAGTCGCTCCGCGACATCGGCGGGACGACGCTGCTGCTCGGCGTTCGCGACAACGACATCAAGGAGCATGGCCCCGCCGACCTCAAAGAGCTCGCGCCGGCGGCTTCGGATCCGCACACGCAGCACGAGCACTGCCTGCGTGCTCCGCAGCACGACGAGCCGGACGGCTCGGAACAGGCCGTGGAGGCTTGTCGTCAATACATCCGCGAGCAATTCGTGGCCGCGCTCGACGGGCTGGACGAGCAGGGCAGACCGGACCCGCGCAAGCGAGAGGAGCTGACCGTCTCGCTGGCGATTCGCGGTGAGGTCGACGTCGACGTGCCGATCTTCTTTCTGGCCGCCGGCCGCGGCCTGCACGCCCTGCAAGACAGCTTCACGCACACGTTCAGGAACCCCGAGGATCCGGGGAAAATCCGCGTTGTCTTGAACTGGGTCGACTACACCGAAGGCCGGCTCGAGGAGGCCAAGGACGGCCCGGCGCACGCCTCGGAGCTCGACGTGTGTGACGACCCCGACGCGATTCGTACCGAGCGTCACCAGCTCGCCAGCGAGTCGAGCGCCGTCGTGCTCACGACGCTGATCGATCCAGCGCTCACGCGCGCGCAGAAGGAGCAAGCCATCGACGACGTGCTCGATCGCTACGTCGCGTTCGACACGAGCGCGGACTGCAGCGCAGAAAACGGCTGGTGCGAGGCACCGGAGCGCAAGTATGGCTCACCCACGCTGCGCTGCAGCTTCGGAGGCGCACCGCCGAGCTCGAGCGTCGCTCTGCTCGGCGTGCTGGGTGTCGCGATGCTGATCGGTTGGCGACGTCGCCGAGTGATCGTGCCTGCGGCGCTGGCGCTCGCGGTCGTGTGCAGCAGTGGAGCGGCGCACGCCGACGAGCAGGGACCGATCGATGGCCCCGCGGCCGCCCTCACGGGCGAAAGCAACGCCGCCGTGCCGGGCAAGGTGGACAAGGCGGGCGCGTTCTTCGGACGCCTCGCCGTCGGCGCCTCTTACGACAACGCCGCTTTTTCTACCGGTGCCGGTCTTCACTACCAACTCTCGCGCAATTGGGTGCTGGGCTTCGATGGCGAGTGGAATCCGTACGTCGCCACGAATCCGGGTAAGGTCCGCAAGGGCTCGGCCAACGGCTATTTCAGCCTGATTCGGCGCTACCAGCTGCAATGGGAGACGATCAACGTGCGCACGACCGTTTCGGCGGGCGGCTCGCTGCTCCTCTTCGATCTGGTCGGCGCCGACAAGTACAGCTTCGGTCCGTTCTTCGGTGTCAGCTTCCTGGGCGCCGAGTGGAAGGTGGCGCGCGGCTTCTACGTCACGCTCGATCCGACCTACATCGCGATCCCGATCCCGAGCGTGACCGGTGTCCCGTTCATGTACGCGCAGTATCGC
>DATLIL010000989.1:0-9228 GCA_035539475.1 Polyangiaceae bacterium | reverse complement strand
AGGTGGAGGCGGAGGTGGAGGCGGCGTGGTGCTGCCGTAGACGGTGCCGTCCATGCACAGCGACGAGCCGCTGCCGCCGGTGACGGTGACCTGCACCTGCGCCGTGCTCGTGTTGCTGGCCTTCGAGACGAGCGAGATGCTGACGTTGCCCGAGGTGTAACCCCTGCCGACCTGCAGCGCCGAGTCCTCGAACGTACCGGTCGAGGTGTTGGTGTCGATCAGGTACGGGTTCCGGTAGTCCATCGACGGCATCGGCTGGACCTCGGGGCCCTCGTGGATCAAGACGCCGGTGAAGGCGGTGTTCAGCGTCGAGCTCGAGCGCAGCGTGTCGAACTTGCCGGCGACGGTGCGGTTCTCGATGTAGAAGTAGCGGCCGTCACCGCGCGGCACGCGCAGAGCCTGGATGCCGTCACTCGGGTTTTCGTAGGGCGCGATGTCGAAGGTGCCGCCGGAGTTGGCCGTGACGATGTTGCACTTGCCGAACCAGCCCATCTCGCCCTTTTGTACGGCGTTCATCTGCCAGCAGCCGCCACCCATGGGGCAGAACATGTCGCCGTACTCGGAGTAGTTCGTGCACATGCCGCTCGACGGCAGGGCGCTGCAGGAGCGCGAGTGCAGGAGGCCCCAGTTGTGCGCGAGCTCCTGGGACAGCACGACGCAGCCGCTGTAGCCGTTGTACCAGCTGTCGCGCTGCGGTTTGTCGGGTGAGCCGATCACCGCGAGGCCGGCCCAGCCGCAGCTCGCGTAGCGCGGAAAGTAGTACATGACCTGCTTGTAGTTGGCGAGGTTCACGCCCGCGCTCGTGGCCGCGGTGCGCGCCGCGCTCGAGATCGTATCGGTGTTGCAGCCGCCGGGATTCGGGATGCTGTACCAGCCGAACACGTCGCCCGTCAGACCCTGGATGCCGTACGAGCTCTCGCGGAAGTAGTTGCTCGTCGAGTCCGTGTTGGTGAAGACCTTCTTGCGCATCGAGTCGACCGTCTCACCGTCGGGCGAGCCCCAGTGCACCATCAGCACCGCGACGCTGTAGTCGCTCTTCGTGGTGGGATTGGCCAGCCCCTGCTCGAGCGTGCCGATCTCGCTGCCGTCGTCGACGAGCGCGTACGAATTCACGACGAGCCTCGGTACGACATCGCCAGCCTCGACGTCGCCGTGGATCTCGAGCTCGGTGCCGCTCTCGAGGTCCGGCGCCTGATCGAAGACCAACAGGTACGCCTGACCGTCCCCGGTCTCGAGGAAGTAGTCCCTGCTCGTGGTCGAGTCGGGATAACTCGCAATGCGGACGCTGAGCTCGCCCCTGATGCCCCCCGTGGCTTCCTTGCTCATATCGGGGGCACTGCAGCCTTGCCCAAAAGCAACCAGCGCGGCCACCAGGGCGCAGCTCGACTGCCACGCCGACACGCGGCGAGTTCCGTTCTGCATGATTCTGTCCTCCTCGTATTGGGGCGGCGAGCTCGCGCCGAGCGGCGCAAACACGACCACACTCACTAGTGAACCGAGCCCGAAGAACGGCTCACTCTTTGTTGCAGCTTCTGGCGACTTACGTTCGAACGAATAGTTTGAACGTCAACTGTCCAAGCAAAGCAGTCATGACCAATTGGGCCGGTCGACTCGTTCACTCGTCGATCTGCACCAAAATGTCCTGCGCCGACGTCAGATGTGACTCGATGTCCATCCGCACGGCGTGAAGGTAATTCGCGAGCGCCACGCTGCTCGCAGCAGGAATGAGCTGCTCGTCGAGCAAGGCGAGCACCGCCTGGTGACCGCGCACCTGCGCGCGCATGTACGAGAGCTCGAACTCCGGGCCGGTGGTGGCCTCGATCTCGCCCATCTCGGCTTCCCAGTCGAGCGCCAGATCCTGGCTCACGGCGTTGTCGAGCGGCTCGAGCGCGAGCTCCGTGGCGACCGTTTGCGCCATTTCGTTCGAGATCGTGTGGTGGCTGATTTCGGTCTGCGCGTGCGCGAGGATGTCCTCGCTCGCTGCCAGGCTCACTGCCAGCTCGCCCTGCGTGATCTCACCGCTGTTTGCCGTGATCGCGGCATGTAGAACTTCAGCCTCGCTGAGCGTCATCGCCGCCGTGCCGCCGGTGCCCGGCATGTTGCCGGTGCCGGCAAAACCGCCAGCGCCGCCTGCGCCCATGCCGCCGAGACCGCCCGCAGCAGCGCCCGCAGTGCCGGCAGTCTCGCTGCCGCCTTGCGCGCTCGCGCCACTGCCAGCGGTGCCGCCGGCATCGCTGCTGGAGCCGGAATTTCCGGCGAAATCGCCGCTGCCATGGCTCCCGCCTGGCCCGCCAGCGCCGCCGTCTTGCGAACAAGCGGACAGAGCCGTGAGCAGCAGGAACGAACCAACCTGCAGCAGGAGTTGGCGGTCCATGCCGACGTTAGTAGCACGTCAAACGAACGGATGTTACCGCGAACAGGCCGTGTAAAAATCTAGATCACGCGTGCGGCGCGCGGCGATTGCGCTTTCTAATCGATAGCAGTGCCATAACGACTAGCGCCGCGATGCCACTGCGCGAGCCTGGCGTAGATGGTGCACGACAGCCACACCCCGACCCGTCGTTCGAGCTCTCCGTGTCATCGGCGCCGACCGTTGCGCCTTGTGCGCTCGAGCCACCACTCGTGTTGCCACCGCTCGCGCCCGTGCTCGCACCCGCGTTCGATGTGCCTGCGCTCGCACCACCCACGTTCGATGTCCCGGCGTTCGAAGATGTGCCGCCATCGCTCGCGCCACCGCTGCCATCGGTGCCACCAGTGCCGCTCGTTCCCCCGCTGCTGCTCGCGCACTCGAGCACGTTGCTCGTCGTGTCGACCTCGCAGGGAGCGCCCAGGCGCGAGCACACGGACGGAATTTCTCCACTGCCCGTCTGCCAGTCACCGAGGCACGTCGCGCTGTTGCAGGCGAGAGGCCCTCGCACGTCTTCCAGCCGTAAAAGAGGCTCGAAAGCTGCGTCCGCCGTGACCGGCAGTGTGCCGAGAGACGACAGCTCCGGATCGCTGCTGAAGCCGAGCGCAAAGCCCGCAGGTAGCTCCGCGTGCTCCTGGTCGAAGCAGGCGTAGAGGCCGCTCGGGCTCCAGCCCACGCAGCTCACGGACGCCGCCACGACGCGCTCGAAGGCGAACGCCGGAGCGCTCGCGCGGTAGAGCCCGAGGTCTTCAGTGAGCGTCACTCTGGCGGGCTGCACTGGATCGCCGAAGCCCACCAGCACCGTCTGCGCGTCAGGCGACAGCGCGAAGCCGAACAGGCTGCCGGCGCGGCGGATCGCTTCCGTCCAGCTGGCGCCCGCGTCGTCGGTGTAGTGCAGGGCGTCGTTGGCCTGCATGCTGCCGTTCTCGGTGTCTTCCCAGCCGCTGGTGCGCACGTAGACGACCTCGGCGTCGCTCGGATGGACCGCGGCGATGTAAGGCTGGTGCAGGCCGTCCGCGCCGTCGATCGCACGGCTTTCCCAGTCCGCTCCGTCGTTCGTGGAAACGAGCAGCACACCCGCGCCGGCGCTGAGCGCCGACACGTACAGCCGCGAGGGCTCCGACGGCGCGACATCGAGCGTCAGCGCGTCGTCGACGTCAGCGGGCAGCTCGGACAGCGTGGTCCAGCTCTGCCCGCCGTCCAGCGAGCGATCGACACGAAAAACGGCCGGCGGCGGCGGATCCGGCGGCACCCACTCGCCGCTCTTCACGACCAGCGCCACCATGCCGTCAGAGCCAGATTTGGCTACATCGATGATGGTTTCGTCGTCCGGTGCCGCGGCGATTGGCTGCCAGCTGCAGCCGCAATCGGAGGAGCTATTGAGTGAGCTGAAGATGCCGGAAACCATGGTGCCATCCGGCATCACCTCGAGCAGAGCGTCGCCCTCGACGCTGGCGAACGCGAACGCGCTCTCACACACGTGATACCAGTTCTGTCCACGGTCACCGCTGATCAGGAGCCCGAACGTCGCCGACAGAACGAGGCGGTCCTGACTTGCGGCATCCTCGAAAAAGCGTTGCGCCAGCGGAAAGCGTCCGTTCGCGTGAGCCACGGGCGCTGACAGGAGCAACGCGGCGCAGAGCAGCCTGGCGCGTGCACGCATGCCGTGGATGGTACAGTGCTCTGACTGTTGCGCAAGGAGATCTCCAAGCAGTCATGTCAGCTTTCGTGCTGCTGGCTCGCTCTCGCGCTCGCCGCGTGCGGCAGCGATGAGCCGTCCAGCAGCGCGCACGGTGCGACGCGCGCGGAGCTGCTCGACGCCCAGAACTGTCGTTCGTGTCACCCGCAACACTACGACGAGTGGTCGGCGAGCATGCACGCCCACGCCTCGCGTGATCCGATCTTTCTCGCGATGAACCGCCGCGGCCAGGAAGAGACGGCCGGCGAGCTCGGTAGCTTCTGCGTCAACTGTCACGCGCCACTCGCCGTGCGCGAAGGCGCCACGACCGACGGCCTGGACCTCGAGTCAGTGCCCGAGGCGCTGCAAGGTGTCACCTGTTACGCCTGCCACAACGTCGAGGCGATCGAAGCCAATCACAACAACGGCCTGCGGCTGAGCGGCGACGAGACCCTGCGCGGCCGCCTGAAAGACCCACAAAATAACGGATTTCACGCCTCCGAGTACTCCCCTCTCCTCGCCGGTGACTCGGCGGAGAGCTCTGCGCTCTGCGGCAGCTGCCACGACGTCGTGTTGCCTTCAGGCGTCGCGCTCGAGCGCACGTTCGCGCAATGGCAGGGCTCGGTGTTCGCACCCGAGCACGCGCCGGTGCCCTCGGCCGTGTCAACCTGCGCCGGCTGTCACATGCGCGGCAAGAGTGAGCCCGTCGCCGCTGGCGGCCCGACGCGCACTCGCCACAGCCATCACATGGCCGGCGTCGACACACCGCTCTCCGCTGACTCCGCTGACTCCGCCGCTCTCGCCGACGCGCAGCGCGCAGAGCTCCAGCGCCAGCTCGATACCACGCTGCGCATCGAGCTCTGCGTGCAGTTCACGTCCGATCAGCGCTCGGCAGTCGAGGTCATCATCGACAACGCCAGCGCCGGCCACGCCTTCCCGAGCGGCGCCGCCCACGATCGCCGCGCGTGGGTGGAGCTCATTGCCTACTCCGACGGCGCGCCCCTCTACCAGAGCGGCGTGGTCCCTGCCGACCTGCCCGTCACCGAGCTCGACGATCCCGACCTGTGGCTCTTCCGCGACGAGGTCCGCGACCTCGACGGCAAACCGACGCACATGTTCTGGGACATCGCCTCGCTCACCGAGCAGACGATCGCCGCGCAGGTGACGAGCGATCCCTCGGACCCCGACTACTACCTGTCCCACGCCGTGCGGCGTTTCCCCAGAAAAAGCAGTGAATTCATCGACGGCACGCCCGACCGCGTCACCGTGCGCGTGCGCCTGCAGCCCATCGGCCTCGAAGTGCTCGACGACCTCATCACCTCCGGACACCTCGACCCGCGCTTCCGCGACGCCATGCCCACCTTCGATCTGCTGCCCAATCGCCAGCTCGCCGCGCCCGAGCTCAGCGAGCTCACCCGCGTATCGATGGAATGGAGCGCCGCGACCCTGAGCTCCCCCGTGTTCGCCAGCCGCCAGGACGCGAGCGTGAACCCACCGAAGAGCTGTGTCGGCATGCCCGTGCGCGGCCGCTAGTTCACCCCCAGGGCTCAGGGCGCCGCACAAAAGTTGTACACGACGCTCGTCTCGCTGCCGTCCGCCAGCGTCAGCTGCAAGGTGATCTCCCACAGCCCCGACATCGTCAGCGCCAGCGGCCCGAGCTCGTACTGTCCGTCCCCCCTTTCGGTCGCGATCTGCGGCGCCGTGCCGTGCTGGTGGTCCACCATGTACGGCACCGCCACGATCGAGACCCCCAGGGCCGGCTGCTGCTCCGCATCAGTGAGCTGAAGCGTCCAAAAATTGTCCGCCTGTGCCGGCGGCGCCGGCTCCGCGTCCGTCAGCTGCACGGCAACAAGCCCGTCTTCGCTCGTCCTCACCTCCCCCGCCACGAACGCCTCACCCCGCCCCTCGCAGTCCACAGCCATTTCCATGGGCTTTTCGGCCTCGGAATCGCCGTCATCGCTGCAGCCGAGCAGCATGAAGCAGGCGAGACCCAGGGTCGCAACCGCGCGCAGCATGGCGCGAGCATACCTCAAGACGCCACGCGCCAAGCGCCCGTTGCTTCTGTCGGCGCGCAGTCACCTCGCGCACCGCCGAAGGTACATAGCAAAACATCAATGGGGCCCGGGCGCGCCACCACTCCCCCATTGCAAGCGAGCTATGTACCGTTCGCGATGCGAGAACCCTTTGCCGACGCGAAGCGTGAGCGGACAGCGGGGCCTGGTTCAGCGTGTTGTCCCGAGGTTCTCCCACCAGGCAGTGTTCACGAACGGTTCTCCGACGGTCACGACTTCGCCCAGGCGCGGCGTGACGATGTCGACACCCTTCGCCCTGGCTGCGGTGACGGCTCGACGGATCGGTTCGTCCCAGGGGTGATACGAGAGCTGGAAGGTACCCCAGTGGATCGGAAGCAGCTTTTTCGCGCCTAGGTCGACGTGGGCGCGAATCGAGTTTTCCGGGACCATGTGAATCGACTCCCAGGCGGCGTCCTTGCCGTAGTCGCCGATCTTGATCAACGCCAGATCGATCGGGCCTCGCTGCTTGCCGATCTCCGCGAAGTGCGGGCCGTAGCCGGTGTCACCGCTGTGGTAAACGCGATCCTGGGAACCCTCGATGACCCACGAGGCCCAGAGCGTGGGGTTGCCCATCGATTTCCGGCCGGAGTAGTGCCGGGCCGGAGTGCAGTGGATCTTCAGGCCCTGGTGCTCGGCGCTCTCCCACCAGTCCATCTCGTGGATCTGCGCGGCCGGCACTTGCCAGCGCTCGAGGTGCGCGCCCACACCGAGCCCCACGAAGAAGTGGGTTCCCCGGGCTGCCAGGCCCTTCACCGTCGCCATGTCCAGGTGGTCGAAGTGGTCGTGCGAGATGGTGACGGCGTCGATGCGCGGCAGCTGCTCCACCCTCAGCGGCGGAGGGTTGTAGCGCTGGGGCGCCACGAGCTTCACGGGGAATGCCTGGTCCGAGAGCATCGGATCCGTCATCACCCGCCGTCCGTCGATCTCGACCAGCACCGTGGCGTGACCGAACCACATCGCCCGCATGCCGGGCTCGACGGGGTCCTTGAGCGCCGGGCGCAGCAACGGAAACGGCGCCGGTGGTCGGCGCACCTGATCACCGCTCCACTCCTCGAAATTGACGCCCAGGTTCGTTGCCGGCGGCGGCGGTTCATTGGCGAACGCTCCGTCGTGATAGTGCGGCGACTTCTGGGCTCTCTCGAGCCGGGCGCCTTCGAGCGAGCCGCCGAAATCAGGCCAGTTCAGCACGTAGGCCGCGAGCACGCCGCCGAGCACGAGCAGTCCCGCGAGCGCCAGCGCTCCATACTTCAGAACCTTGAACAGCGTGCCGGGCCAGCGCTTCCGACTCATGGCGGCGATGCTAGCACCTGCAAGACCCCGCTATGGACAGACCCTGGGCGCCATGGTTCTAGGATGGGCGTGGCTTTGCGTACTACGCTGTGTGCGACGGGTACGTTCTTCGTCGCGATGCTCGTGAGTCGCGTGAGCCTGGCTCAATCGACGCCCCCTGAATTCGAACCGGAAGGAACCTGGTACGGCTGGCAGACTCTCGCCATGGACGGTGCGGTTGCGCTCAGCACCGTCAGCGTCCTGACCATGGCCGAGGACAAGGATGGGTACGTACTGCCGCTGCTGGCCTGGTACGTCGTTGGTGTTCCGATCGTTCACGCGGTTCACCGTAACGGCTACTTTGCGGCGGCGAGCGTCGGCATGCGACTGCTTGCTCCTCCCATTGGCTACGCCATCGGTGCGAGCCTTGGCGGCCCGGCTTCCTTCCCCGGCAGTAAGGAGGCGGGGTACGGCTTGCTGGTCGGTATCGGTTGCGCCGTTCTGGTGGATTCGCTGGTCTTTGCCTGGGAACCCGTCGAGAGCGACGACGCGCGCCTGGAGCTCGCTCCTTCGGTCTGGGCGTTGCCAGCGCTCGGCGGTCATGGCCCGATGCTGGGGGGCGGCGTCAGCGGCGCGTTTTGAGCGCGGTCGCCGGGACACACCTCGCGCATCGCCAGAGGTACATAGCAAAACAGCAATGAGGGCCCCGGATCGCAGGTGACCTGGATTTGGTGAACACACCGTCCACGACGATGCCTGTCGCGCCGCCGCGCTGACCGCCGCGCACTGCCACGTCGACACGCTATCCATGCGCGAGGGGCGAGTCTGCGCTCACCCACTCCCCATTGCTCGTTTGCTATCCTGGTTCCGCGCTGCGCGACCCTTGCACCGGCCTCGACGGCAGCGAACACGAACTGGGTGAACAGACGGTCCACGACGAAGTCTGTCGAGCCGCCGCGCTGACCGTCCTGACAGTGTTCCCCAACCAAAATTCAGCGCGTGGTGTCCGGAGCGGGCGGGCGCGCGGCGAGGTGCTTTTTGATCGTGGAGATGAGGGCGTCGCGGTCGACGGGCTTGGTGAGGTAGCCGTCGCACCCGGCCGCGCGGGCGCGCGCCTGATCTTCGCGGCTGGCGTGGGCCGTCAGGGCGACGACGGGAATGGGGGCGAGTGGGCCGGCTTTCAGGCGGCGGGTGGCTTCCCAGCCGTCGAGGCGTGGCAGGGAGAGGTCCATCAGGATGAGGTCGGGGATCTCGCGGCGGGCGCGATCGAGGCCGTGCTCGCCGTCTTCGGCTTCGAGGATCTCGAAGGTGCCGCTGAGGTAGCGGCGGACGACGTCGCGGTTCTGGGCGGAGTCCTCGACGTAGAGGATGCGCGGGAGCTTGGTGGCGGTGGCCTGGCGCTGGGCGAGCAGGAGGCGCTTGGCCTCGGCGACGATGGCCTCGATCGAGACGCCGTTCTTCTGGACGACGGCGGCGATGCCGTCGCGCAGGAGGTTTTCCTCGGCCGGGGTCAGCGATTTGCCGGTGAGGACGAGCACGGGCGTGGTGATGGCCTCGGCGCGGAGCTGGTTCAGCACCTCGAAGCCGCTCATGCCGGGCATGACCAGGTCGAGGACCATGAGCGACGGACGGGTGACGCGCGCGCGGATCAGGGCGTCTTCGCCGCTGCGGGCCTCGGAGGCGGTGAAGCCGGCGGCGCGGAGCTCGCGGCAGACGAGCTCGCGCGTGGAGGCGTCGTCGTCGACGACGAGGACCTCGCCGCGCTCGGCGCCGACGGAGCGGCTGACGGCGTCGAGCAGGCG
>DATLIL010000988.1:0-3881 GCA_035539475.1 Polyangiaceae bacterium | reverse complement strand
CTCCGAATCGACGCCGCTTCTTCCGCCGAGCCTGCCGAAATCGGTGATGGCGATGTGGTCGCTCGCCCAAGATGTGGGAACGGAAGTTGGGAAACACGTCTTGCGAGGCGTGCCTCCGTTCCGGCTGACGAGCAGCGTCAGGTAGTCTCGAGGCAGCTTGTAGCCAAGGCGCCGCTCGGCCAGCGCGATGAGCTCGGGTGTGCTCGGCTCCGGCTTCGTGTCGTCCTCGGAGTCGTCCCAAAAGTCCTCGAGTTCCCACGATTCAAACGCCACGCCTCATCCTACCCAGGCGCGAGGAGAGCGGCTAGTCGGCGCCGGCGAGCGTAGGAGCTTTCGCGCGGCGGCAGCGGAGCGTAGGCCTGTCCGCGCTTCCGGCTACTTGTCGAGCACCGTGACCGGGAGCCCTGAGACGGCCGCGAAATGCCGATCGAAGGTGATGACCTCGGCGCCAGTTTCGAAGGCGTGAGCAGCAATCCAGATGTCGTTTGTGGGGATCGGCGTACCGGCCTTCCGCAGGGCTGCAGCAACTCTTCCGAACCTATCGGCTGTCGTCCTGGTGACCATTTGTAGCGCTACCCAAGGTTGGGCGAGGAAATCGTCGAGTTGCGCGAGGTTTCTTTCGTAGCGGTTGCCGTTCCTGAATCCGAAGAGGAGCTCTCCCACGACGATCATGGAGAAAACGACCTGCTCGGACGCACGCACCAAGGACGCCACGCTCTCGTCCCCTCGCAAGAGCTCGACGTAGGCGTTGGTGTCGAGCAGGCGCTTCATTTCCAGAGCTCGTCGTCTACCTGTTCGAGCGAGCCGATGGATTGCGAAAACGCGCGCGCCTGAGCGGTGGTCCAGGTCCCCACGAAACGATCGACGGCGGGACCGATGCAACGCGAAGCTTCCGCGGGCTCGTCGATGCCAGCACCGCGCTTCAACAGGCCGAGCGCCGCCTTGTTCATGGACACGCCTTTGGCGCGCGCTACTCGCTGTATTTCGCCGAGCACCTGGGGCTCGAGGCCACGAAGGGTGAGTTGATTGGTTCGCCTCGCCATGTGCCTCACTTTACCTCGCAAAGTGAGGCGCCTCAAGGCATGGCCCCGTGATGCCGATACGGGGATCAGCCGCAGGTCTCGCTTGGAGCTGGAAACCGCCGCACGTACGCCAGCGCTCGCGGCAACGGATCCTGCGAGAACTGGCTCGGGTGTCGCCAGCCGGCGGTGCGACAGAAGTCCCAGCCGATTGGATCGCCGGAGGCGGGCCGTAGATCGGCGGACCAATCAGGGAACGCGCTGCGCATCGCCTCTTCGTACTCGCGAAGGAAGACGCTGTGGCCGCCGTACCCCAGCCAGTCGAAGACGACGTCTCCGCGTAGCGCGATCATGTGGCTGCCCCGTGTACCCGTCGTTGGCGACAGCACCCAGGCAGCAAATCCCGCTGCGGGATGAGTAATCAGGAATGCCGCGACGAGGACGTGGCAGGCCCCGGAGGCGAAGAACTCCTCGTCCGGTCGCGACCAGGAGAGTACCTGGTCAGCCTTCTCTTCCGGCGTTCGCAGGATGACACGCCGGGGCATGCCCTACTTCCCGCCCCTCAGCAGCTCTTCGCGCGGCGGTGTCCAGTCGGGCACGAAGCGTGGGCAGGGCGCACCGACGGGCAGCGCGAACTCGGCGAACTCGATCTCGGGGGCGCGGTCGTAACGAAGGTCGCCGACGACGATCTGCCCGTCGCGCTCGGTCGAGTAGGGCACGCGGGCCCAGCGCATGAAGGCGGCGGCAAAGCAGCTCTCGCGCTCGAGCTCGGCCAGCGCGCGCACGGGAGCCGTGTAGCGTCCGGTCCAGCGCACGGCAGGGCTTTCCGGAGCGTCGAGCCGAACGACGGCACGCTCACGGCTCCCGTCGCCGAGCTCGACGCTGCAGCGCTCGGCGGAGAGCAGGGCGGGCAGCGACGCGACCACGCCGCGCTCGGCGACGTAGGTGCCGGCTTTCGAGCTCACCCGCCACGCGCTCCAGCACAGCGGATTGGCGGGCATGGGGGTGAGCACGAGGTCCTGCAGTGCGGAAGCGGCAGGCAGCGACGACAGGGCGTGCTTCTTCGCCAGAAGGTGTGTTCCCCCAAAAACAAGAACCACCAGGAGCGCGGAAGCGAAGGCCACGGCGATGCGTCGCGCCGGGGGCAGCCTGAACGCCAGGACGAGCGCGATCAGCGCGACGAACGTGATGACGACAGCGACCAGCAGCGGCACCCAGGGCATGGACCAGCCGAGCACCAGGACGGCGCCGAGCACGAGCACGAACACCACACGCATCGCCGGTGAGCGCAGGCTGGCGAGCAGCGGCGGCACGCCGAGGGCGAAGAAGAGCGGCTCGATGATGAAGACGAAGTCGCCGTAGAACCAGCCGTTGTGCAGCGGCCAGAACGGGTGCACGCCGTAGTTGTTGGTGAAGTCCATGGCGATGTGGGCGAGCGAGCCCAGCAGGGCGAGGCCCCACAGCCAGCGCCAGTCAGCGTGCCCGAGCTCGCTTTGCCGGCGCCGTAGCCCGAGCTGCACCATGCCGAGCAGCAGCGCCGCTAGCAGCAGCGCGACGGGCAGCGTGTGCGTGTGCCCGCGGTGGTGCAGCAGGTAGCCGAGCGTGGGCGGCTGGGTGATGCGCGAGTAGAGGAAGTCGAAGTCGGGCAGGTTGTTGGCCACGCCCGAGACCCAGTACGCCGCGCGCCCGAAGCTCGCCGGCGGCGGCTGACCGCGCAGGCAGCGGTACTGCACTGCGGCCTCGGCGAGCAGCAGGCCCGCCACCGTATGGCTGACGTTGTCCAAGCCCGGAGGGTATAGAGCCCGGGCTGCCGGCGCTCAACCGCAGTCGCTGTTGACCGCGCCGCAGGCGCCGCCGTTGCAGTTCAGCGTGACGCCGTCGGTGCACTGGGCGGCGCTGTTGCCGAGCGCCTGGCAGAAGCGCGTGAAGATCTCCGCACGCTTGCAGGCCGAGGCGCTGTCTCCGGCGCACTCGATGCCGCCGTTGATGATGCGCGTGGTCTGCCCGAAGTTGTTCTGGTTCATCGCCTCGTGGCAGACGCCGGGGGAGCCCGCGCCCGGGTTGCTGTGGATGTTCCAGTACCAGAGCGCGGTCTTCCAGCCGATCACGGGATCGCTGGCGACGAGCGAGGGGTTGTTGCCGAGGTCGAGGCCGAGATAGGCGCCGGCGTCGTTGTAGTTCGACCAGCCCGTGATCTGGATCGGGCCGCGGCCGCACTCGGCGCCAGTGCTGCCGGCGCAACTCGTCTGCGTGGTGTAGTGCAGGAACCAGGTTTCCTTGGCGGCGTGCGCCAGGAATGCCGCCAGCTCACGCTTGTCCTTCACCACGTCGCCGCTGTTGGCGAAGCTCGGGAAGGCCGCCACGGCCTCGCACAGCGAGTCGTACGAGTAGGCGATGATGTTGTTACAGGGCAGCGTGAAGATCTCGTAGAACTTGGCGCCGCCCATCAGGTCGTCGAGCGCGGGGCAGGCGCCGTAGGTGGGCGTGTTGCCGGTGCCACCGGTACCGGTGCTGCCGCCCGAACCCACCGGGCCCGGTCCCTCGCAGGCGTACGGCTGCCACCACCAGGTGCTGACGATCGGGTCGAGGCTCTGGTTCACCGCGGCGGCATCTCCGCCGTTGCCCGCGATGTAGCCGCTACCCATGTAGTAGACCTTCGAGTTCATCGGGTAGGTGACGGTGGCGTCCCAGAGCGGAAAGCTGCTGCACTGCTCGGCGCCCGACGTACCGCCTGTGGCGCTGCCGGCGACCGAGGTCGCTCCCGCGGTGGGCATGGTCGTGCTGCCGCCGCTCGGATTGGTCGTGCTACCGCCGCTCGGATTGGTCGTGCTGCCGCCGCTCGGATTGGTCGTGCTGCCAGAC